>JBFHON010000197.1:0-5786 GCA_041593295.1 Oceanococcaceae bacterium
TCTTGCTTGCCGAACAGCTTCTCCAGTTGCCGGCCCAGCTCCTTTTCAACCTTGTCTTCGGCCTTGGCCTTGAGCTCGTCCTTTTTCTCGTCGATTTCCTGCTTGGCGCGCGCTTTCAGCGCGTCCTCCATGTCCAGTTTCAGCTTGGGGGCCATCAGTGGGCCGGATACGCGCAGGGGAATATCAATGCCGATCAGGTTTTTCAGCTGCCGTTGCCCACGAATGGAAGGGTGGTCCTTCAGGCGGGGGCTCAGGTTCAGGTCCCATTTCAGGTTTTCAAGGTCAATGCCGCCCTTGCCGGTCAGCGACATCAGGTCATTGCCGGCATTCAGCTGCTGGGCATTCGCGCGGCCGCCGCTGAACACCAGCTTGCCGGCCAGTTCCTGAAAACCGGTGCTGGTTTCGCCGCTGGCCTTGGCGGTGCCTCCCTGGAGTTTGGTGGCGCTGGTGTTGATCAGGTCCAGCAAGGAAAAGCCTTCGACGCTGCCGTCTTTCAGGGAATACTGGGCGGCGCCAACTGCCGCCGCCAGCATGGACTTGATGGTGTTGCCAGCGGTGTCCACATTCAGCGACAGCTGGGTCAGGCCGGTGACGTAGGATTCACCAACCGTGCCCTTGAGCAGGTCGCCCAGGCCCACGGCCTGCATGTCGAGTACGAGGCCGGTCTTGGGCTTGGCGCCGCGGGCGTCGATGTTGGTCTTGGCGCGAATTTCGCCGCCATAGGCCTGCATGACCAGTTCCTGGCGGAAGGGCTGGCCGGGGCGGGAAAAGGCTGTCCAGGTGACGTTTTTGGCCGTGATGCCGGAACCCTTGAAACTGCCGATGACTGCGGTCACATCCAGGTCGAGGTCCTTCACCAGATGCAGCGGCAGCTCGGTGGTCATCGGGTCGGCGGCACTGTCGTCTTGGGAGCTGCTGGCTTCGGCAGTGGCCGGTGGCGCCCAGTGTTCGAGGATGAAGGCGGCGAGTTCAAAGTTCGCCCGGATGCGCGGGTTGGCGAAGTTTTCAACCGAGAAGCTGCCTTTCAGTGGCGCGCCGTCCAGCGTTCCCTTGAAGCTCTTGCTGCGCAGGCTGTCCGGCCCCAGGGCCAGCACCAGGTTCAGCGCGGTAGGTTGCTTGGCTTCGTCATTGCCCAGCGGGATGCCCAGTTTGGCGGCAATGCCCTGGGCAATGAAGGGGGTGGTGTTCAGGCCGACTTCGCCGCGTGGGCCGGTCTCGGCAAGGGCGATGTCTGCCGTGATGGTGGCGGCAAGGTCATCGATGGTGAGGGCAATGCCCGGCACCTTGACCGTGCCTGCGGCGCCGTCGTAGCGTGCCGAGCCTGTCGCGGTGATGGTCTGCGCGCCGCCGGGTACGGTGGGGCCGCTGATCGTGGTGGTCAGTTGCAGATTGTCGAGTTCGGCGATGGGACCCTGCGGCTCGACCTTCCACCCGGAGGTCAGTTCCAGCTGTGCCGTCAGGCCTTCGGGCAGGCTGGCGCTCACTTCGACCAGCAGCGTGCTGGGGTCACCGAGGCGAATCGGTCCCGTTTGCAGGCGGTCCAGCTGCAGTGTGGTCAGCTCGCCATCGGCGTCGTATTCCAGCCGAATGTTGAGCAGGGTGATGCCGGCGATGGCAATGTCCAGCGGTTCCCCGTCCTTGTTGCTGGCTTCCACCGTGATGGTCGTGTCGTCCTCGGTAGCAGCAGGCTCCGTGGCCGGTTTCTCGGATTGCTGCGCCGCCTGATGCGCGGCAATGTCTTCCCAGTTGTTGCCTTCGCCACGCACGGCGGCCCGCACCACGACGTCCTGCAGTCGCACTTCGCCAATTCTGACCGCCTTCTCCGTCAGCAGTGGCATGAGTTCCAGGCGGGCTTGCAGCTGGCCGACTTCAAGCATCGGGGCGGGTCCGTAGGTCTTGGCATTCGACAGGGCGACCTGGGTGACCTCCACGCCAATCCACGGGAACAGGTTGAGGTCGATGTCACCGGCAATGGTCAGCTCGCGCCCGGTGGCCTTCTGGGCGGCCTGGCTGATTTCGTCCCGGTAGTCGTTCGGGTCAAACACCGCGGTGATGTAGATGACCGCGCCAATGATCGTCGTGAAGACCAGGCCGGTCAGGGACAGGAAGATTTTCAGGGGCAATGACATCGCAGGACTTGGTGCCGGTACAGGATGCCCAGCATACCCAAGGCACGGGTCGCTGCGTCAGGCCTGGGCCGCGAGGCTGGCGACGTTCACGCCGTGATATGCGACTATTTTTGCCACGGACCTTGTGGATTACCCAGGCATGTCTCAGAAAAACACCCCTGCGAAACTTGTGCGGATGGCGGCTGCCATTCTGGTTGTGTGCAGCAGCGCGGCAATTGCCGGCCCGCTGGATGCGGTGCAGAAGACGGCCCGCCGGGCCGTGCTGACCGTGCAGGATGCGGTACCGGGCCAGTTCGTCGTTGCGACCTACCCGGGGGCGAACCCGGACCTGGCGGACACCCTGGCGGCTCGGGTCGGGGGCACGATCCTGCACCGCTACAGCACCGCATTCACCGGGTTTGCGCTGCAGGCCGAGCCGGCCGCGGTGGTGGCCCTGCTGTCCAGCGGTGATGTGCGCTATGTGGAACAGGTGGGGCGTGTGGGGCTGGTGGCCCGTCCGCCCTGGGGGCTGGATCGGCTGGACCAGTTCACGCTGCCGCTGGACGGAACCTATGCGCCGGAGGGTACAGGCAATGGCGTGCACGCCTATGTGATCGATACCGGGATGCGAGGCAGTCACTCCGAATTCGCCGGGCGCATGGGGGTTGGCGCCAACTTTGCAGGCCGCTCGAGCACGCCCGGTGGGGGGGGCGATGGCCTGGGTGGCGTGGTGAATGGTGTGGTCGGCGGCTTGCTGGGCGGTGGCCGCAGGGACGAGCCCTCCCAGCGGCCGGACTGGGATGACTGCAACGGGCATGGAACCCATGTGGCCGGTACGGTAGGCGGCAAGACCTATGGTGTGGCGCCGCGCGTGAAACTGCATGCGGTGCGGGTGCTCGACTGTGATGGCTCAGGCACCACGGCCGATGTGATCGCCGGGGTCGACTGGGTTGCGGGCAACTACATCCTGCCGTCGGTGGCCAACATGAGCCTGGGTGGTGGCGCCAGCCGCGCGCTGGATGAAGCCGTGCGCAATGCCGTCAACAAGGGCATTGCCATGGTCGTCGCTGCGGGCAACGAGAACCAGAATGCCTGCGAAAGCTCACCGGCGCGCGAACCTGCCGCAATCACGGTGGGGGCGAGCACCATCCGCGATACGCGGGCCGATTTCTCCAATTACGGCGAGTGTCTGGATATCTTCGCGCCGGGCACCGAAATCATGTCGGCCTGGTTCACCAGCGACACCGCAACCCAGGAATTGCAGGGGACCTCCATGGCAGCCCCGCATGTGGCCGGGGTGCTGGCCCTGTTCCTGGAAGTCAACGGCGAGGCACCGCCGGAAGTATTGGCGCAGCAACTGGAAACGCTTGCTGCGGAAGACCGGCTGGGAGATGTTCGCCGCTCGCCAAACCGCTTGCTGCAGGTGCCAAAGAAGGCAGCAGCCAAGGGCTACCGCTAGGGGTGCTCGCCAGCGCTTATGCGGCCGGCTGCGGGTCAGGAACGATCCGCGGCCAGCGCTGCAGCGTACGGGCGACCTGTTCGGCGCACTCGTCGGCAGACCATCCGCGTACCGGGGCGATCAGGCTGGCGAGTTCTTCCAGCAGTTCCTGGTTGGGCGGCATCATCAGCATCAGGGGGATGCGCCGCCGGACCAGGTCCTTGAGCTGAATCACCATTTCGTCGCGGGCGCAGTACAGTGCCTCTGCACGACAGAACGGTAGCTGTCCCAGGCTCTGCGCCAGTTCCGGCTGCTGCTCGATCAGGTCCAGGACCTGGCTGGCATCGCGGCCATAGCGTTTGGCAACCCAGTAGGCGTTGCGCGTGCCCAGACCGAGCTTCTCGCCGCGTTGCGTGGTGCGCTCCATCCACTGGCTGAAATCCATGTTCGGGGTCCGCGACAGCGGGCGATCGGTCGCCCGGGGTGTTGGCGGCTCGCCGAGCTGTCGCCGAGCGGCATCCAGGATGTCCTCGGCGTCACGGCGGGCGGTGGTGAACTTGCCGCCCATCGGCACCAGGGCGCCGGGCATCGGGCAGTGCACCGAGAACTCCCGGCTGACGGCGGACAGCGAGCCCGCTTCTTCCTCCATCAGCGTGCGGACACCGACCCAGGCGCCACGCACCGAGTCGCGGGTCCAGCCCAGCCCCGGTAGCGCGCGGTTAGTTTCATCCAGCAGGTAGCGCACTTCGCTTTCCAGGATCGGCGCCAGCTCCGGGTCGCCCTTGTACTCGGATTCGGTGGTGCCCACGATGGTCTGGTCGTACCAGGGGATGACGAAAAACACCCGGCCATCCGAGCGCGCGGTCAGCAGGAAGGCCGAGCGCGGCTCCGGCAGTGGCGGCAGCATCAGGTGGACGCCCTTGATCAGTTTGGCCTTGGGGCCGCGGCCCCCGAGCAGGGTCATCGACCACGGTCCGCAGGCAATGACATTGAGGCGGGACTGGATGCGGGTGGTTTCCCCGGTCAGCTGGTCAGTCACGGTGGCGCCCGTTACCCGGCCGCGCTCGATCAGGGGCTTGGCGTGCGCGTAGTTGCACACCGTGGCTCCACTGGTGTGGGCTGCGCGTACGGCCTCGAAGGTCACCCGGGCATCATCTTCCTGGCAGTCACCGTAGGTGAAGCCACCCTTGAGGCCCTGCTCCTTGAGGTAGGGCAGGTTTTTCAGCAGCTCGCTGGCGGAGAAGCCGGCGTGGCCGGGGGTGGGCTGGTTGCCGCCTGCCAGCTGGTCGTAGAGCGTCAGGCCGGCCTTCATCTTGGCGCGGCCCACCCGGTCGCCCTCGTAGATCGGCACGGTGAAGGTCACCGGGTCCACCAGGTGCGGGGCGATGCGGGCCAGGGTGCGTCGCTCTTCCAGTGCATGGCGCACCAGCGAGAACTCGAAGTGCTCCAGATAGCGCAGCCCGCCATGGATCAGCTTGCTGGACGCGGACGAGGTGCCCGAGGCCCAGTCGCCCTGTTCGACCAGTGCGACCTTCCAGCCTTTCAGGACGGCGGAATAGGCGGTCCATGCTCCATAGATACCGCCGCCGATCACCAGCAGGTCAACGGAAAGGTCACGCAGTTTGGCGAAGTTGCGCTGCATGCGGGCGGTTACTCCTTGGGTGGGGTCTTGCGGGTGCGGGACGCGGTCGTTTTCTTGGTGGTGCTGGTCTTGCTGGCAGCGCGGCGCGGGGCGGCAGGCTTCTTCTTCATCATTTCGGCAGAGCTGAAGTCGTCCACCTGGATCAGCTGGTCGATGGTGCTCTGGGCCGCGTGCAGCTGCTTGGCTTCGTGGGCCGACAGGATGTCCGCGGCAGCTGCGGCGTCGATCAGCGCGGCCGGGGGCGCCTCGGTCAGCTGTCCATCGCGCACGGCCTTGGCCAGGCGGTGGCGCAGCGGTGCCGACTCGATGTAGGCACCCAGTGCATCCTCGTAGACCGCGACCGGCGATTTCGCCCCCGGGGTCCAGCAGCTCGCCGTCAGGCGGTCGCGGGCAGGGCCGGGCTCCATCAGCAGGTCGGCGACGGCCTTGCTGCTGCTGTCATCGACGCCACCGGCACGGCGGCCCAGCGGGAAGATGATCAGGCGTGCGCCCAGCGGAATGATGCGGCCGGGAAGGTTGCGCAGCACGCCGTCGATGGCGTCCTCGATTTCCCGGAACGCGGTGGCGCAGACGCTGCGCAGCAGTGGCAGATCATCCA
>JBFHON010000198.1:0-5760 GCA_041593295.1 Oceanococcaceae bacterium
CTGAGCGCGGTCATCGGTGATGGCAGCCGGATCCGGGTCGGCAGCCGCACCACCAAATCGGTGGTCGGCCTGGATCTGACCCGCCTGCTGGTAGGCTCCGAGGGCACGCTCGGCGTCATCACCCAGGCCACGCTGAAATTGACCCCCCTGCCACAGGCCCGGCGAACGATCCGCGCCGAGTTCCGGTCGGTGGACGATGCCGCCCAGGCCGTATCAACGCTGCTGGCGCAGGCGGACTCACCGGCAGTCTGCGAATTCATGGATGATCAGGCTGTCGGACTGGTCCGGCCCGACGTCAGCCTGGCGCCGGACTGTTGCGCCCTGCTGCTGCTGGAATGCCACGGCAGTGACAGCAGCACCCGTGGAACCTGTGCCGCCTGGAAAGCGCTGCTTTCAACAACGCTGGCAGGCTGGCAGGAAGCGACTGAACCGGCCGCGGTAGCAGGGGTCTGGGCAGCGCGCAAAGCCCTGTCCCCACGGCTGCGCAGCCTGGCGCCCAACAAGACCAACGAAGATGTCGTGGTCCCCGTGTCGCGGATTCCGGAACTCGTGGGTGGCGTGCGGGAGATTTCCAGCGCCAGTGGCATTCCCATTGTTTGTTTCGGGCACGCCGGCAATGGCAACCTGCATGTCAACCTGATGTACGACCGCAACAATCCCGCACAGGCGGCTTCGCATGATGGCGCCCTGCGTGCGGTATTCGAGCTGACCATTCGGCTGGGCGGCAGCCTTTCCGGCGAGCATGGTGTGGGGCTGGCCAAGCGGGATTTCGTTGGCCTCGAGCTGGACGCAGCGACGCTGAACGCCATGCGCGCCGTGAAAAAGGCGCTGGACCCGCACAACATTCTCAACCCTGACAAGGGCTTGCCGCGGGCGGATCTGGCCTGATTGCCGCTACTTGACCACCTTGAGGTGGCCACGTTGCGAACCGGCAGGCGCTCCTGGCGGCTCCGGCGGGTCCTCGGGCCCGGACTCGTCGTCCGGTGCAGCAATTTCGTCCTCGGCCTCTTCCAGTTCCGGCGGGAACAGCATGCCTTCTCCCGTCTCACGGACCACAAAGGCTTCAATGGCGGCAAGAGGGACGTTCAGGCGCTGAATTTCCCCCGCAAACCGGGCCAGAGCGTGCAGACCGTGTGCGCCGATGTCACGCTCACGGGTCGCTGAACTGCTGATATTGAGCGTGATCTTGCCGTCCACGACCTGCTCCCGTGGCACTTGCACATCGGCACGATCGGCAGCAACCACCACCATCGGGGTCCAGCCGTTGTCTTCGGCCCAGTCACACAGGGCCCTGATCAAATAAGGTTTTCTGGGGATTACCGCCATCACACTATCCTTGGAGCCGACCAGAGTCCCGGTCGGCCGGTATCAGCCACGCCCCGCATCCACTCGGCCGGAGCAACAGGGACTCGCCCCGTAGATGGCCTTACAACAAGTTATAAACCGCCTCACGCCGCGTCAGACTGGCCTGGAACGCCGGTCGTTTGCTCATGCGCAATGCATATTCCTGCAGGCTCTCGGTGCCCTTGGGCCATTTGTGCCCGAGAGAGGTCAATCGCCACAGCATCGGAACCAGATAGATATCGACCATCGACATGCTGCCGCCGACCATGAATTTGCGCCGGCCCAGCAACTCGTCCAGCGCCAGCAATGAGGCCGCCACCGCCTTGCCTGCGGTGCGTTTCTGCAGGGGCTCACCCAGGTCCTGATCGAGGATGCGCAGGGTCATGCGCATCCGGGCCTGCGCGGCCGGCTCCACCGGAACCAGATTGGGGTAGGGGTGACGGGCATCCAGATATTCGCTGATGATACCGATGCCGGATATGACCAGACTGCGTTCCGCCAGAGTCGGCAGTTCATGGCGCGAATTCAGGATCATCAGATCCTCGTTGCGCACGGCAGGGTCGACCGTCACCAGGCGGATGTTCTCGATGCTCTTTTCCGCCACCAGCCAGCGCAAGCGGTGGCTGTCGATGTCTTCGCTCGACAGGAACAGCGTCAGGCTGGAATTCGTGTTTGAAACTCGTGCCATCTCCTCTACACCCCACGTATCAGCGTTCTAGTAGACCCGAAAACCAAAAAGCCTGCGCGATTACTCACGCAGGCTCTTGTTTTGCGACCCTGGCAGGGCGTGCTTAGTGCACGTCTTTCCAGAACTCTCTCTTGATGAGGTAGGTCAGCGGGATCAGCAGAAGCACGTAAAGCAGCGCCCAGAACCCGCGCGAATGCATCCGCGCCTTGCCCGGCTCCGCCGCGTAGGACAGGAAATTGGTGATATCGGCAACGAAACCGTCGTATTCGTCCGCACTCATCACCCCGGCCTGCACCACTTCGAAAGCAGGCTCCGCATGACCACCATGACCGGCAGCAGCGTGATCGTCCCCATGGGCGACCTGCTTGTACCCTTCCAGGCCGGCCAGCACGTGCGGCATCGACGCCCCTGGCAGCTGCAGGTTGTTCACACCCGTGGCCTTGTGGTCATCCACGTAGAAGGTTTTCAGGAAGCTGTAGATCCAGTCGGCACCACGCGCACGAGCGGTCAGGCTCAGGTCCGGCGGCGTCTGTCCAAACCACTGCTTGGCGGCATCCGCCGGCATCGCCGACAGGATGTGATCACCCGGCTTGTCGCTGGTGAACATCAGGTTTTCCTGCAGCAGTTCAACGCTGATGTCCATGTCATCGGCGAGACGGTTGTACCGCAGGAACCGCAGCGAGTGGCAACCCGAGCAGTAGTTCATGAAGTTCGCCGCACCACGCTGCACGGAAGCGGTGTTGCCAACATCCGGTTCGAAGTTGAACAGCGCGGCTCCGCCCGCAGCCATGGCCGGTGCGGAAGCTGCCAGCAGCAGCCCCGCCAGTGTCAGATGCAATTTCATGATGTCACCCGCGATGGTTCCGGCTTGGTCGACTCGAGCCGGGAGTAGATTGGCATCAGGAGGAAGAACAGGAAGTAGATCACGGTGCCCACGCGAGCGGCCAGGGTCTTGCCATCGGAAGGCGCTTCCAGACCCAGCCAGGCCAGCACGATGAAGTTGACCGCAAACACGAACAGGGCAATCTTCGACAGCATCCCCTTGTAGCGAATGGACTTGACCTTGGAGCGGTCAAGCCACGGCACGACAAACAGGATCAGCACGGCCGAGAACATCACGATCACGCCCATCAGCTTGTCGGGAACAGCCCGCAGCATCGCGTAGAACGGGGTGAAGTACCACACCGGTGCAATGTGCTCCGGCGTGACCGCCGGGTTGGCCTCGGTGAAGTTCGGCTTCTCCAGGAAGTAGCCACCGGCTTCCGGCAGGAAGAACACTACCGAAAGGAAGAACGCCAGGAAGACCGAAACGCCGAAGATGTCCTTGACGGTGTAGTACGGGTGGAAACCGATCCCGTCCAGCGGTACGCCGTTCTCGTCCTTGTTGGCCTTGATCTCGATCCCGTCCGGGTTGTTCGAGCCCACTTCGTGGAGGGCCATCAGGTGCGCGACCACCAGGCCCACGAGGACAAATGGCAACGCAATGACGTGGAAGGAGAACAGGCGGTTCAACGTGGCATCAGAAGGCACGTAGTCCCCCTGAATCCAGATCACCAGGTCCGGGCCAACAACCGGGATGGCACCAAACAGGGAAATGATCACCTGCGCACCCCAGTAGGACATCTGTCCCCAGGGCAGCACATAGCCACAGAAGGCTTCGGCCATCAGCACCAGGTAGATCAGGCAGCCGAAGATCCAGATCAGCTCCCGTGGTTTGCGGTACGAGCCGTACATCAGACCGCGGTACATGTGCAGGTAGACCACGATGAAGAAGGCTGAAGCACCGGTGGAGTGCAGATAGCGCAGCAGGTCACCGAAGGGCACATCACGCATGATGTACTCGACCGAGGCAAAAGCCTGGGCCGCATCCGGCTTGTAGTGCATCGCCAGGAAGATACCGGTTACCAGCTGGTTGACCAGCACCAGCATGGCCAGCGAACCGAAGTAGTACCAGAAGTTGAAATTCTTCGGTGCGTAGTATTCAGAAACGTGATCCCTCCACATCTTGGTGAGTGGGAAGCGATCATCGATCCAGCCCAGAAAGCCGGTCGTCTTGTGCGGGTTGGCTACGATGCCCATTTATGCAACCTCTGTATCTTCACCAATCACGATGGTGTTGTCGTCGAGATATCGGTACGGCGGGATGACCATGTTCAACGGCGCAGGAACACCCTTGTAGACGCGACCGGCCAGATCGAACTTGGAACCGTGGCAGGGGCAGAAAAAGCCGCCCAGCCAATCGGAACCAAGGTCTTCCGCCGGGTGGTCCGGACGAAATGTCGGCGAACAACCCAGGTGGGTGCAGCGCCCGACCATGACGAGCACGTCGGGCTTGAGGGCCCGGGTCTCGTTCTTGGCGTACGCCGGCTGCTGGTCTTCCTGGGACTCCGGGTCACGCAAGTGCGTTTCCACCTTGGTCAGGTTATCCAGCATTTCCGGCGTCCGGCGGACAACCCAGACCGGGCTGCCGCGCCAGGTCGAGATCAGCAGCTGACCCGGCTCCAGCTTGGAAATATCCATCGTCACCGGCGCACCCAGCGCTTTCGCGCGCTCGCTTGGCGCCATCGAGGCAAGAAAGGGGCGAACCGCGCCGACAACGCCGACACCTCCGACCGCAACCCCCGTAAGGGTCAGAAAGCGACGCTTGCTATCGTCGACACCCGCTGTGCTCATTCATGCACTCCCGTTCGCAGGCTCTTGCGGAGCCTGAGGTTATTTCTTCAAAAATGAGCCCCGCCGCAGATTACGCCGAGCCCCGATAAAGCGGCGGAATTTTAGCATGCGCCATCAAAAACCGACCGGCAGACCTGTTCCGGGGCCGAATCACGGCCTCCGGGTCAGGCCTGAACGCACTCCGCCCAGCACGCCAGCAGGGCCTGATTCTCGGCGGGCGTGCCAATACTGATCCGCAGGCAGCCCTCCAGCAGCGGGTGACTGCCGTGCAGCTTTTTCACCAGAATCCGGTGCGCCTGCAGGGCCGCATGCGCGCGGTTCGCGTCCCGAACCCGCACCAGTACGAAGTTGGCCGCACTGGGAAAGACCTCGACACCGGGGGCTTGCAGCCCCTGCTGCAGCACCGCGCGACCATCGATCAGCGCATCGATCTGGACCTGAAACTCCGCTTCATGCTGCAGGCACAGCGCCCCCAGCTCCTGGCTGAGCACGTTGATGTTGTAGGGCATGCGCACCTTTTCCAGCTGCGCACAAATGTCCGCCCGCGCCTGCGCAAAGCCCAGGCGCAAACCGGCCAGACCCCATTTGGACAGGGTGCGCAGTAACACCAGGTGAGGATGCGCCGCGAGCAGACCCGCGCCATCACGCCGGGCGTAGGGAATATAGGCCTCGTCCAGCACGAACAGCCCCGGCGCCTGGCGCGCAAGCTCGTCGAGCTGCTCCACCGGGAACAGGTTGCCAGTGGGGTTGTTCGGACTGGCAATGAAAATCAGCTGTGGCTGGTGCTCCACGATCGCGGCCTGCACAGCCGGCATGTCCAGGCTGAAATCCGCACCCAGCGGCACACCGACAAACTTCAGCCCGAGTACCTGGGCGAGATGCCGGTACATCACGAAGGATGGTTCCACGGCCAGAACCGTTGCGCCGGGAGCAAGGATCGCCTGCATCAGCATGGCGATCAGCTCGTCCGAACCATTTCCCAGCACACAACCGCAGCCATCGTCGACCGGGAATACCCGCTGGATCTGCGCCTTCAGCTTGCGCGCAGCGGCATC
>JBFHON010000199.1:0-5756 GCA_041593295.1 Oceanococcaceae bacterium
ATGGTGAGTTCGTCGATGTTGTTGATCTGCCGTGCCGGTGGTGCGGTGCCGTTGCTGGCCGCGGCAATGGCCTCGGTCAGCACGTAGTCCTCCCCGTCGGGAGCTGCGCGCATGAAGCGCACTTCATTGAACACGTCGCGAATCGCACTCTCCGCTGCAGCAAAGGTGCGGATGCTGAGCTCGCTGTTGGTGGTCATCAACTGCTGGCGGGTGGTGTTCTTCAGGGCCGACAGTGAAATCACCGTCAGGATCAGCAAAAGCATCAACCCGACAATCAGGGCCACACCCTGCTGCCGGCGGGGAAAATTCCGGTGCGCATTCATTGCGAACGGTTCCTCAAGTCAATCGTGGATTCGACAACCTGCCGCATGCGGCCGTCGGTATACGGGCCACGCAAGGGCCCATCAAGCAAAGCAAAAGGCAGGGCGTCATCCGTGGACTTCACGGCCGTTTCCGAACTGACCAGCACCGCATAACGCAGGCTGACGATGCTCAGCCATTCGGTTGGCTGCACGTTGGTCGCGTTCTCATAACTGTTGGCCAGGCCATCACCGTCACGGTCGATGCCATAGAGCACCTGAAAATCGTCGACACCGCCAACCAGCGGCTGGGTGTGTCCCGCCACGGGCAGTCCGTTGGCGCCGAGGCCGCGGCAGACCAGACTGGGTGGGTCGCCACCATCCAGCATGAACTGATCCTTGGCGTAGCGTGCGCCGGTGTAATCCGTGATCGTCTGCGCGCCGTAGGTTGTGTCATTGCCCAGGCAATTGGTATCCGAGCGATACATCACGGTGATGACATCCGGGCCGCCGTTCTCGCCGTCACGGGTAGCCGGCAGCCCGCTGTCGTCCACACGATTGTCGACCGGCATGAAAAAACCGCCCGGCGTGAGGTTGGTCGCACCGAACACCCGCGGACGACCGGCATTGCGCAGCACCCGCCCCAGGTAGAAGTCGGCAAAACGGGCCGATTCCTGCACCCGCCCCAGGCCTTCCTGCACCCGGTAGGAAGCGCGCCCGGACATGAAAACCTGAATCAGGCCGCCGATCAGGAAAACGCCCAGCACCATCGCGATCATCAGTTCCACCAGGGTCAGGCCCTGCTGCTGTCGGCCCCGGAATGTCATGGAATCACCTGTATGGTCACGGATCGGGTCATGTAAACACCATTGCCGTCACCATCCTGGTCGGCATTGGGGTCGCGGTCTGTTTCAAATTCTTCCCATTGAACCTGGACGGTATGCACCGATGTGGGCAGGCAAGCACCACCGGCAGCATCACAGTTCACCGTCAGGCTCCCCTGAGGAAGCAATTGCTGAATCCCGCCCAGCCGGCCGCTACCACTGCCGGTCTGCCCGCAGAAAACCGAAAAGGCATCCCAGGCCACGGTCTGCGCAATCGAGCAGTTGGCTGCGGCGACCCCGCTGCGTGACCGGTCACAGGAAACCGGCGGGTTACTGCAGCTGATGTCGTCTGAACTCAGGCCGTCATACAGGCTGACCCCGGCATTGACGGTGATGTCGTTGATGGCGCTGCGGTTGGCATACATGCGCTCGACCATGGCTTCCGCCAGCGAGATGGCCTGGGTCCGGTACAGGGATTCGTTATTGGTCCGCACCCCCAGCATCTGCAAGGCAGCATAGCCAACAAAACCGATACTGAGCACCACGACGGCGACCAGCACCTCGATCAGGGAGACGCCCCGCTGGGCACGACGATGCGTGTAGGTCATGGGCATGCGGTCTCTCCATTGCCTTTTTCCACACGGGCACGACCGGCAAAGGCAAGGACCACCTCGCGCATGTTGGCGCGCTGCGCAGAGTCGTCTGCCCGGTCGTCACAGATCGCGAAGGTGCCATTGAAGCCGGGTACGGTGCCGATGGGCTGGAAACGAACCCGGGTCGCGAGATTGCCGACCGTCCCGATCTTGATCGTCCCGCCCAGCGCCGGATGCTGCTCCCACAGGGTTTCCTGCGGCGGGGTCACCTCACCATCGCCGTCCAGGTCGGTGAAAACGATCCAGCCATCTTCCCAGGAGCCCCCACAAGCAGGCTTTGCGGCAGCCGAGTTGCTGCTGGGGCAGATCACGGTCTGGCCGCGGGTGGTAATGGCACTGGAACGGGCCAGCATCAGCGAGGTCAGCAACTCATTGGAGGCTGCGGTAATCCGCTGGTTTTTCAGCAGGTTGCTGAACGAGGGTGCGGCGATGGTCGTGGTAATCCCGACCAGCGCAATGACCACCATCAGCTCGGTCAGCGTGAGACCACGCTGCAGGCTGGGGCACGTTCGCAATGTGTGAGGTCTGTTGGACACGCTCGGCACGGAGAAAAGGACGAGCCTGAACGATAGAGACCTTGCACCGCCCCCGGCAGAACTTTCCGACGAACGGTGCTCAGGCGCCGACGAGCGGCAGCGGCTCTCCGGCAAGGGCCCAGTTGGCCATCACACCGGCAATGGCCGGCGCGGATGTCACACCGAGGCGATACAGGCCCAGCGCGCAGGCCAGGTGCGGGTGCGCAGCCACCTGCCCGACCAGCGGCGCATCCCCGCCGCGCCAGCAGGGCCGCAAACCCGCCCAGTGTGCGCTGACCGTGTGCTCGCCGAGCAGTTCGCGTATGCGCTGCCCCTCGGCAAGGATTTGCGTCTGCCCGGCTGCGGTCGGCGTGGCGTCGAAACCCACCGACTCCAGTGTGGACCCCAGGATCACCCGGTCGCTGGCAACCGGGACCATGTAGGAATCGCCGTCCTGCAGCATCGGCCCCGACCAGGGCGTGCGCAATGTCAGCTCCAGCATCTGCCCGCGCACCGGTTGCAGCCCGCTGGAAACCTCCAGCCCGGGCAACGACCACGCGCCGGTGGCGATGACCCCGCGCCCGCAGGTGAATTCACCGGCCGTGGTCGACCACCGCGACCCGGCGGGGGCGTTTTCGAGCGTGCCCTCGACAAGGGTCACCCCGATGGCTCCGGCCTCATCGATCAATACCTGCTGCAGACGGGCGGGCGACACCCGTGCCGCATCGGCCACCCAGCCGCCCTGCAGCAGCGGGGCGTTGACGATATCGCCCGGTTGGGCCCACTGCTCTCCGGGGCGCAGTGCGTTTTTTTCGGCATCCAGCCGCAACAAGCCGTGGGCGACGTACTCGACCTGCTCGGTCGCGTCTTCGACCAGCGTGGCGATGAACCCCGGATAGGCGGCAACACCCCGGTTGATCCACGGCCAGAATGCATTGTCGGGTGGCAGGGCTTCCAGCGGCCAGATGACCCCGGCTGACGCTGGGGTTGCTGCCATTGCCGGCCGTGATTCATCAACGACAAGTACGCGGGCGCCACGGCGTGCAGCCTCGACCGCGATGCTCAGGCCCAGGATGCCGCCACCGGCGACACCGAGGTCAAAGGCCGCTGCGGTCTCGGCCATCAGGCCGGGTCCCGCAACAGACGCGGCAAGGCAAAGGTGATCGTTTCCTCGACGCCTTTGCGCTCCTCAACCGTATTTCCGCCCAGTTCACGCAGACGATCCACCACCCGCTTCACCAGCACTTCGGGCGCGGAGGCTCCGGCGGTCACGCCCACACTGGTGGCACCCTCCAGCCAAGCAGGGTCGATGTCATCCGGGCCGTCGATCAACCGGGCCGCGGTGCCACAGTTCTCGGCCAGCTCGGAGAGGCGGTTCGAATTGCTGGAATTGCGCGACCCGACGACCAGCACCCGGTCGCAGCGCGCCGCCAGATCACGCACCGCGTCCTGGCGGTTCTGCGTGGCATAGCAAATGTCATCCTTGCGCGGCCCGCGAATTTCCGGGAAGGCCTCGCGCAGCGCATCAATCACGGCTGCGGTATCGTCCATCGACAGCGTGGTCTGGGTCACGTAGGCGATGTGCTCGGGGTTCTGCGGTTTCAGCTTCTGCACGTCCGCAGCGGTTTCGACCAGATGAATCCGGCCACCGAAGCGGGCATCGAACTGCCCCATCGTCCCTTCCACCTCGGGGTGCCCGGCATGACCGATGAGCACCACATCCCGGCCCTCACGGGCGTAACGCACCACTTCCACATGCACCTTGGTCACCAGCGGGCAGGTGGCGTCGATCACGGTACAGCCCCGCGCACGGGCATTCTTGCGCACTTCCTGCGACACACCATGTGCGCTGAAGATGCAGATGGCCCCTTCGGGAATCTCGTCGACCTCCTCGACGAAAACCGCACCCTTGGCGCGCAGCGAATCGACCACAAAGCGGTTGTGCACCACCTCGTGACGCACATAGATCGGCGGAGGCAGGCGATCCAGCGCGCGTTCGACAATTTCGATTGCCCGGTCCACGCCGGCACAAAAGCCGCGCGGGTTAGCCAGCAGTATGTTCATCAAGCCTTCCGTTCGCGCGCGACAAACCACTCGCGCAGCATGTCCAGGATCAGGAAAAACGCGCCCAGACTGATCGCGATATCTGCAACATTGAAGGCGGCGTAGTGCCAGCTGCCAATGTGGAAATCGATGAAGTCGACCACGTAGCCATGCCGCACACGATCAATGACGTTGCCCAGCGCACCACCGATGATGCAGCAGAAAGCGAGCGCCACCAGACGCTGCGTCATCGGGTTGCGCCGCAGCCAGATCATCATGCCCACCGACACGCCGATCGCCAGCGCAATGAACACCCAGGAGGGCAGATGCGCAAAGGACGAGAAGGCCGCGCCGGTATTGCGCAGGTGGGTGATATTCAGGAACGGCGTGACGGCCACCCGCTCGAACCATTCCAGCCGGGTGTGGATCAGTTCCTTGCTGAACTGGTCGAGGACGATGATGGCAATCGAAAGCCACAATCCATAAACGTTGGATATTTTTCGCACGCGCAATCTGTCAGAGAGAGTGAGTGGTATGCCAGCCCCGGGCATCATCGAAGTCGCGATGAATCTGGGCGGCCAGGGCATCAATGCTGTCGAATTTCTGCTCCGCACGGAGCCATTGCGCAAACTGCACTTCGACCCGGCAATTGTACAGGTCGACCTCGCGATCCAGCACATGCACCTCCAGACTGGGCCGGTTGTCGGTGACCGTCGGCCGGATGCCAAAGTTGCCCACCGCCGGCATGCCATCCAGCCAGCAGATGTAGACGCCAAAGCGCAGTGGCGGCACCCGCCGCAGCGCCACGTTGGCCGTCGGGGCCTGCAACTTGCGCCCGAGCTGTGCGCCACGCACCACGCGCCCGCAAACGCTGTACGCGCGACCCAGCAGCTCAGCCGCCGGTGCGACCTCCCCCGCCGTCAGCAGTGTGCGCACCCGGGTACTGCTGATGCGCTCTTCGTCGTGGGTGATGGTCGGCGCCTGCTCCAGTGTGTAGCCGTGCACCGACTGCAGCCGCTGCAGCAGCGCGAAATCGCCCTGACGGGCATGCCCGAAACGCCAGTCATCACCGACCAGAATCGCCTTCGCCTGCAGCCCCTCGACCAGCACGCGCTGTACAAAATCTTCCGCCGGAAGCGAAGCCAACTGGCGGTTGAATGGCAGCACACACACCGCCCCCACGCCGGCGGAATCGAGGGCCTGCAACTTTTGCCGCAAACCGTACAGACGCGCTGGCGCATCGTCCGGGCAAAAGAATTCCAGCGGCTGCGGCTCGAACAGCACCACCACGGGCATGGCTGCATGAGCCGTTGCCAGCTCCCGGGTCCGCGCAATCAGTTCCTGGTGCCCGCGATGCACTCCGTCAAAGTTACCCAGCGTGACGGCTGTCGGCGCATGAAAGCTGTTCAGGGCGGGCAAACC
>JBFHON010000200.1:0-5747 GCA_041593295.1 Oceanococcaceae bacterium
GCATCGATCTCGATCCACCAGTATTTCGAACTCGACTACCACGAGTATTTTGCTGCGGTCGAGCCGATCTTCTGGAAGTACGGTGGTCGTCCGCACTGGGGCAAGGTGCACACGCTCAATGCCCGCAAGCTGCGTGATCTGTACCCGCACTGGGATGACTTTGCGGCGATTCGCGAGGAGCTCGACCCGCAAGGGAAATTCCTGAACGGTCACCTGCGCAGCATTCTCGGTGCCTGAGTCCGGGCCAGCATCGGCGGAGCCGTCACGCCCGCTGTTCACGCGCTACCCGCAGTTGCGCGCGGTGCTGCCGTTCGTCGCCTACGCCGACCTGCCGACACCGGTCGAGGCGCTGGAGCTTTCCGGGGCGGTTGGTGCCGGGCGGGCCTGGATCAAGCGGGATGACCTGACGCATGCCGACTACGGCGGCAACAAGGTGCGCAAACTGGAGTTCGTGCGTGGCGAAATCCGCCAGCGCGGGGCCACACATGTGTACACCTTCGGCGCAACCGGCACCAATGCCGGGTTGGCCACGGCGCGCATGTGTGCCTATGAAGGCATCGCCTGTACGGTCTTCCTGTTTGAGCAGCCGCCGTCGGCTACCGTCACCCGTCACTACCAGGCTCTGCAGAGCAGCGGGGCGCGTCTGATTCATTGCGGTTCCCTGCTCAATGCGGTGCTGGCGTTCTATCTGCACCCGGCGCGGTTGCTGCCGTCGAGCTACTTTCTGTATGCCGGGTGTGCGAACCCGGTGGCGACATTCGGCTACGTCAATGCCGCGCTGGAACTGGCGATGCAGATCGAGCAGGGGGTATGCCCGGAACCGGACCAGCTGTTTGTCGCCGCCAGTTCCAGCAGCACACTGGCAGGCCTGAATCTGGGCTGCCATCTGGCCGGACTGAAAACCCGGGTGGTCGGGGTACGGGTGGCGCCGGCCCGGCTCGGCCCCTTTGCGGCCTGTTCGGCGGCCGTCGCGCAGAAGCAGCAGGATGCGGCCTGGGCGCTGTTGCAGCGCACGCTCGGCGGTCTTCCGGCTGCGCCACCACCGGTGGTGATGCGTGATAACTGGTACGGCACCGGTTATGGCGAACCCACCGCAGCCGGCAAGGCGGCGCAGCAGCGCTTCGCGCAATGCGGCTATCAGCTTGAGTCCACCTACACCGCGAAGGCGGCGGCGGCCTTTCTGGATACGCTGGAGCAGGGCGAAGACACCCTGCTGTTCTGGCAGACCTACAACTCGCGACCCCTGAAATAGTCCTGCGCGCCGGGTTGGGTGGCGGGCCTTGCCCGCGCGGCCCGGGGCACGGCGATATGATGACGGGCAATCAGGTTCGGAGGACCAGTGCTGCGCACTGCCGGACACCTATCCAGGAGACCAAAAAGAATGCATCACTCCGTGAACCCTTCACGTTCGCTCGGGTTGTTCCCGGTACTTGCCGTGTCCTTGGTACTCGGCGGCTGTTCCCCGGAAGGGGGACGTCCCGCAGACACGCCAGGGGGCGGCAGCGCGCCGGATGCCGAACGGATCATCAAGGCTTCCACGCTGCTGCCACCGGGGCAGTCCGGCCTGGTGACGGTTGCCGGCCTCGCCCAGGGGCAGCTGACCGGGGATCCGGCGGATTACGGCGAACATCTGGACGATCAGCGGATTCCCTACTGGAGCTTCGCCTTCAAGGACGGAACCCTGGGGCAGAAACCGGGGCAGGCCACAGTGCCGAAGGACGGCGTCGAGATCTACTACGATGATTTCGGCGTGCCGATCATCTACGGCGACACCATCCGCGATGTGTATTACGGCATGGGCTATGCGGCTGCCCAGCAGCGCCTGTTTCTGATGGATGCTGCCCGCCGTCTGGGTCGGGGGACACTGGCCGCGCTCGCCGGTTGCGGTAGCGTGCCCGACGACATTGCGACTCGCGTGCAGACCTATACCGAAGCGGAGTATCTGGCGCAGTTCGAGCGTCTGAGTGCCGACGCCCAGGAGTCTGTCCTGGGGCTGGTGGAGGGGGCCAATGCCTACATCTCCAGCCTGACCCTGGATGCGCCGAATCTGCCGGCCGAGTACGTGGTGCTCAGCGCACTGCCGGAACCGCTGACTGTGGCCGACGTGGTTGCCGAAGGGGTGCTGATTACCCGCAGCGTCGCTGCTGAAGGGGGTAACGAGTTCAGCAATATCAAGATGCTCCAGGGCTTGCAGGCCCGCTACGGCGAGGAAGAGGGATTGCAGCGTTTTCTCGATCTGGTCTGGGATGACGACCCGGCAGCGGTGACCACGGTGCCGGTTTCCGAAGGCACCTTCAGCAACCAGGGCACGCCGGCAGACGGCCGTGAAGCGGCCTTCCGCGAGGCAGCCACCTGGGCAACCTCGCTACCGGACACCCTCTGGAAAGGGGTGGGTACTGGCGACAGTGCTGAGCCCTGCACCGAAGGGTTGCCGCTGCCAGTGGCCCAGAAAAGCGGGGTGCGCAAGCTCAGCCCGAAGCAGGCCGCGGCGGCCCGCCAGCGGGTGGAGGATGTGCTGCAGAGCCTGCGGGACTTCCGTATTCGTCACGGATCTTTTGCCCTGGCGGTGGCCGGGAGCAAGACCCGTGATGGTGGCGGCTTGCTGATTTCCGAACCCCAGCTGGGTTACAGCTATCCGACCCAGTTGTGGGAGGTGGAAGTGCACGGGCCGGGGATTCATGCCCGGGGCTCCACGGTGCCGGGCTTGCCGGCCGTGGGGATCGGCTACACCAACGAGGTGGCCTGGGGGCTGACCACGGGCTACTCGAAGACGGTGGACAGTTTCATCGAGACCATCTGCTCCACCGCGCAGCAGACCGCAGGCACCTGTCTGGCCAACCAGTATTTCCATGCCGGCGAATGGAAGGACATGGAGTGCCGCACCGAGAGCGTCGCCTACCGGCCGGACCCGCAGGGGCTGCCGGTGGGGCCGGCAATCTATTCGGCGGATTATGAAGTCTGCCGCACGCTGCATGGCCCGATTGTGGCCCGCGATGACGAAGCCGGGCTGGCGCGCAGCCTGGCCTATTTCATGTGGGACCGCGAACTCGACAACATCGAGGGCGTGCAGGCCTGGGCGCGGGCAACCAATGCCGAGGAATTCATCGCGGCCACCAGCAAGGTGAGCTGGAACGAGAATGTCACCTACGCGACTCGCGATGGCGACATCGGTTTCATTCACCCGGGCTACTACCCGCTGCGCCACCCGCGCGCGGACCAGCGTTTCCCGACGCCGGGTGATGGCAGTCGCGACTGGGTGGGGCTGGTGCCGTTCGCGCAGATGCCACAGGTTCACAACCCCGCACAGGGCTATGTGGCCAACTGGAACAACAAGCCGGCCGTGGGCTGGCTCGACGGCGAAGGCCTGGGCAGCACCAGCCGTCCCGGTGGCCACAATCAGCGGGTCACGCTGCTGCTTGATCAGCTGGCCGTTGCGCAGGATGTGACGGTCGCCGACCTGTTCACCATCGAGCGTATTGCCGGGACCTATGATCCGCGGTGGCGTGATTACCGACCGTTGCTGGCGGAATGGTTCGCGCGACGCGGCGACAGCCTCAGCGAAGCCGAACGGCTGGCCATGCTCCTGGTGCTGGACTGGGACGGGCTGGCCTACGGCCCGGATATCGACCTGGACGACGAGGAAGCGCGGGACGGGCCGGCGGCGACGATCTTCGGGGCCATCGTGCAGAGCTTTCGCGAAGAGCTGTTTGCCGAATTGCGCGAGATCATGATTGACCCCGACGCGCCCGAAGGCTCGCAGCAGCGCGATGTCTTCCACCGCATGCAGGGCGTGGGCAGTCATGTATTCGATCACTCGGTCATGGATAACCTGATCCTGCGCGTGCTGTACCCGTCGTTCTCCGGCCTGAGCGCGCGGGTGGACTATCTCGATGGGCGCGATCCGGACGAGCTGATTCTGACGGTGCTGCGCAACGCGCTGTCCACCCTGGCCGCGACCTATGGGGTGCCGGAACCGCTGGTCGGGCCCGAAGTGATGCTCTTCCAGCGGGTGCACCCGCGCAGCGAGATCAACAACCTGACGGGGGTGGTCGGGCCCTCGACCACGATGCCGTATCAGGACCGTGGTTCATGGATACATGTCTGGGGCTCGGAAAAGCCCTGAGTCGGCTCCGACGCTTTCGGGCGGCCCGGGTTTAGGGTTTCAGGCGCACGAACAGTTCCCCTTCGCGGACGCTGAGTTCGTCCACGCCGTCCGCGAAGGCCTTCCAGAAGCCGTCCTGGTCGCCAAACTGGGCGATCAGGTCCACGTTCTTCAGGTTGCCCAGCCAGGCGTTGGGCAGGGGGACGCCCCAGACGCTGATGCCCTTGAGTACCAGCACCGGGCGCCCGGATTCGAAACGGGCCTCGACGCCGGCGCTCATGCGCAGCGTCTGGCCGCCGAAGAACGGAAAATCCGGGTCCACCGGCAGCACCAGCCGTGCACTGGCCAGGTCATCGGCGAGGTCGATGGCCAGCTTGCGAGCCAGGTCGGTGTTCTTGGCCAGCAGGCCGTTGAGCTCCCGTTCGCTGAAGGTGATTGCGCGATTGGCAGCAACTTCGCGATAGGGCTCCGGTTGCAGAGCGTCATCACCGGGTTCGTCCAGCGCGAAGGCCTGGTCCTGGTAGCCCAGCGACCGTAATTTCTGGTTCAGCGTGATCTTCTCGCCGGGTGCCAGTTGCACCGGGGTCAGTGCCGCCGGGAACAGCCAGTAGCGAATGCCGATGGCGGCAACCAGCAGGGCCGCGAGCACGGCGGCAAAGACCACGGCAAACAGGCGGCAACCGCCACCAGTCGCAGGCGCAGTGGGCTCGGGAGCGTCGAGATTTTCCATGCGGCCATTGAAGCACACCGCCGGCTGCACGGAAACTGGCCGCTTCGCGGCGCCCGCAGCCCCCATCGGTGCCGAGCTCCAGTAAGCTAACAGCAGCGCCGGGGTCCCGTGGTTGCGATGCCGATGGGGCCGGGCGCGAACGCCATGAGGAGACATATGAACCGCGATACCCATCATCCGTCCCGGACCGGGCCTGCGCCCGCGCTCAACCGGCGAACCGTGCTGCAGGGCGGTGCTGCCATGGCGAGCTTTGGCCTGTTTGGCTGCCAGGGTGGCCGGGTCAGCGTGCCGCTGGGCACTCCCGATGAAACACCGGACCCGGTGGCCGGGCAGACGCTGTTTCTGGAGGCCGACGAGGTGGTCACGCTGGAAGCGCTCACGGATGTCTTCATTCCCGCCGATACCGACGCGGGTGCCGTGGAGGCGCAATGCGCCCGTGCGATCAACATCCTGCTCAGCGCCTTTCGCTTCGACCCGCCGATGATCTTCGCCGGTGGGCCGTTCTCCGACCGGGGCGGCGCGGCGCAGAACCACTTCCGCGATTTCGTGCCCCTGGATCGCTACGAGGAAATGGCCTGGCGGATCAAGATCGAGGGTTCGCAGGGACGCGCCGAACGCGAGTTCAATGGCCCGGTTGCCGGCTGGCAGCAGGTCTACCGCGAGGGGCTGGCCGCCCTGAATGCCGCCGCAGCCGGCTACGGTTTTTCCAGTTTCGCCCAGATGCCGGCGGCAACCCGGGAATTGCTGTTGCGCTCAGGCAACGACCCGGCCATCGAGGCGCTGGTGGATGTCGCCTTCATCCATACGCTGGACGCCATGTACGGAGCACCAGAGTACGGCGGCAATCACGCTCTGGTGGGCTGGGGTTTCACCGGGTACATGGGTGATGTGCAACCACGCGGCTACACCGCCGAA
>JBFHON010000201.1:0-5599 GCA_041593295.1 Oceanococcaceae bacterium
GCGCTCAGTTCGGCGAGGGCATCGCGCATGGCGCTGCGGGCTGCGCGCGGCGTTGCGCCCAGTTCGCTGTACGGGGCCGAAATGGCCGGGGTGGAGGGTGGGTTCATCCGCGGTGGCTGCGCCATCAACCCAGTGCGGCGAGGGCCAGCGCCTGCGTTTCCTGGATCAGCGGGTCGATGATCAGGTCCAGTTCACCGGCCATGACGGCATCCAGGCGATAGATGGTCAGGTTGATGCGGTGGTCGGTCACGCGTCCCTGCGGGAAGTTGTAGGTGCGAATGCGCTCCGAGCGGTCGCCCGAGCCGACCATGGCCTTGCGGTCTGCTGCCTGTTCGGCGGCTTGTGCGCTGACCTGGGCGTCCAGCAGCTTGGCCTTCAGCAGCGACATGGCCCGCGCGCGGTTCTTGTGCTGCGAGCGCTCGTCCTGGCACTCGACCACGGTGCCGGTTGGCAGGTGGGTCAGGCGCACCGCCGAATCAGTCTTGTTCACGTGCTGTCCGCCCGCGCCGGATGCACGGTAGGTATCGACGCGCAATTCGTTGGCCTCGATGTGGATATCGTCCACCTCGTCCATTTCCGGCAGCACGGCCACGGTGCAGGCGGAGGTGTGAATGCGGCCCTGGGACTCGGTTTCCGGGACGCGCTGCACGCGATGGGCGCCGGCCTCGAACTTCAGGCGGGAATAGGCGCCGTAACCCAGCACGCGGCTGATGATTTCGCGAAAACCGCCGTGCTCGCCTTCGTTGCGCGACAGCACTTCGATCTTCCAGCCGCGCTCAGTAGCGTAGCGTTCGTACATGGCGAAGAGGTTGCCCGCAAAGATGGCCGCTTCGTCGCCACCCGTTCCGGCGCGAATTTCCAGATACAGGTTGGCGTCGTCGCGCGGGTCCTTGGGCAGCAGCTGCACCTTGAGCTCTTCGGCCAGGGCATCCCGCTGCGACTCGAGGCCGGGCAGTTCGCCCTTGGCCATTTCCACCAGCTCGGCGTCGCCGCTGTCACGCCAGCTGCGCAGTTCCGCCAGGTCGGCTTCGAGCTTGCGCATCTTCTGCCAGTTCTCGACCACCGGCTCGAGCTGGGCGTACTCCTGCGAGTAGCGCCGGAACAGGTTCTGGTCGCCGATGATTTCCGGCGAGCTGAGTTCCGCTCCCAGGTCTTCGTGGCGCGAAAGGAGGTCGTCAAGGCGTGCCGTGATGGACGGACTGAGCATGAAATGCGTACTTGTTCAGGAGTGGGGAGGAGAGTCGTCGTCGACACTGTCGAGGCGGAATGCGCGCTGTATGTTCTGCACGGCACGCCCGCGTTGTTCCGCCGGCATTTCACGCACATGGCGGCGGGGCTGGTGCAGCAGACGCTGCAGGGTGTTGTTCTGCAGGCGCTGCAGCACCTCGGCGGGGTCGTCACCGGCCTGCAGGCGGGCCAGCGCACGCTGGTTCAGTATGGCCAGTTCGCCTTTCCAGGTGCTTTCCAGCTGGCTCAGGCCCAGGTCCAGTTCGCGGCTGGCCAGCCACTGCGCAAACTCGCGGGTGCGGGCATCCACGATGCGCTCGGCCTCGACGGCAGCGGCCTCCCGGCTGGCGGTGCCGGCGTCAACCCGGGACTGCAGGTCGTCAACGCCGTACAGGAACACGTCCGGGTCGGCGGCGACATCGGTGGCGAAATTGCGCGGTACGCCCAGATCCAGCATCAGCACCGGCTTGCGCTTGCGGGTGGTGAAGGCGGACTTGAGCTGGGCGCGGGCCAGATAGGGGTGGTCGATGGTCATGCAGCCGACAATGATGTCGGCCGCACCCAGGAACTGCGGCAGGGCGTCCAGGCTGCAGGCGGCGGCGTCATACTCGCGGGCCAGCTTCTGGGCCCGGTCCAGGCTGCGGTTGGCGATGGTGATACGTGGCTGCCCGAGGCCGAGCAGGTAGCGCACCATGAGTTCCGCCGTGTCGCCCGCGCCGAGCACGAGCACGTTGAGGTTTTTCAGGCTGCCGAAAATCTCACCGGCAATGCGTGCGGCGCTGGAGGCGACCGACACCTGGCCCGCGCCGAGGGCGGTGGAGTGGCGAACCACCTTGGCGGTGCCGAAGGCATGCTGGAACAGGCGTTCCAGCACCGGTCCGAGCACCCCGCCGCGCTGCGCCAGCTGCCAGGCATGTTTCATCTGCCCCAGGATCTGGGTTTCGCCCAGCACCATCGAGTCGAGCCCGCAGGCTACCCGCAGCGCGTGTTGCGCAGCAGCTTCGCCTTCCTTGGTGTAGCTGTGGGTGGTGAAATCGTGGCGCGGAACCCGGCGAAACTGCGCGACCCAGCCGCGGATGTCGTCGGGTTGTCCGCCCACGGTGTAGATGTCCGTGCGGTTGCAGGTCGAGACAATCAGGCCTTCTTCCACCTGCGGCAGCGAGACCAGGTCCGACAGGGCATCAGGCAGCACATCGGGCGTGAACGACACGCGTTCACGCAATTCGACGTCTGCAGAGCGATGGTTGAGCCCGGTGGCGATCAGCGGCACGGAAATCCTGGCGACCTAAACCTTTCTATTTTCCGGGTCTTTCGCAGTAGTCTCAAGCGAAGCGTTGTCTCAACCCTCAGCAATGCTGCTTCAGCCGTGGACCAAACCTTCGACTAACATGCACCGGATGAGAAAACGCAACCGCATTCTGCTTCCCTCGTTTCTGATGCTGGCAACGGTGGGTTGCGCCACTGTGGCGCCGGAACCCGTGCCGGTCGAGTTGCCTGCGGATGTCGTGCAGCTTGCCCAGCCGGGGCCGCTGTCACCCGCATCCGAAGCCACCGCGGCAATCCTGGCGGCCGAGTTGTCCGGTCGCCGCGGGCGCACCGACATGGCCGCCCGTTACACCCTCGATGCCGCACGCATTACCGGGGACGTGCAACTTGCCCAGCGGGCAACCCAGCTGGCGTTTTCCGCACAGGACGAGGATCTGGCCCGCGAGGCCTCGGAGCTGTGGCTGCGGCTGGCGCCTGCCGACCACGAGGCCCTGAGCCTGGCGCTGCGGGCGCGGGTGGCCGACGGAGTGGCCACGGTTGATGAGCTGGAGAAGTGGCTGGACGGCGCCACGGATACCCGCATGGCCGAACAGCAGCTGGCCGGCATGCTGGGGCTGGCCAGCCCGGACGCGGATCAGGCACTGGCCCTGCTCGGGCAGCTGGAGGAACGGCGCCCCACGGCATCGCTGGCCTATGCCTTCGGTGTGCTGGCGCTGCGTTACGAGGAACTGGATGCGACCCTGCTGGCGCTGGAACGGGCCGAGGTTCGTGGCTGGGACCGGCGTGCCTGCGATGAATTGCGCCTGCGTGTGTACATGGCCCGTCAGGACGATGACGCGGCCCAGGCCGTGGCCAAGCGTCTGCGCGCCGCCATGCGCGAGGACCGCCAGGGTGCGCTGACGCTGGGCCAGTATCTGCTGGACTCACAGGCCTGGGAAATGGCCCGCGACCAGTTTGCTTTCGTTGCGCGCATGTGGCCCAAGGACCCCGCAGCGCGGCTGGCGCTGGGGTTGCTGGAGGCACAACAGGGCAACCTGGATGCCGCCCGGGAAAACTTCGAGGCCCTGTGGCAGACCGGGGTCCGCAAGAACGAGGCGGCCTGGCAACTGGGGCGCCTGGCCGGTCTGCAAAAGGACTGGCCCCAGGCTGAACTCTGGTTCGGGCGAGTCACGGAGGGCACCCGCCTGCTGGATTCCCGCCTGGCCACCGCACAGGTGATGGTGGAGCAGGGGCGCATTCTGGAGGCTCGCTCGCTGCTCAGTGAGCAGCGCGCCGAACACCCGGGGCAGGTGGCCCGCATCTGGCGCGCCGAGGCGGAAATTCTGCAAAAGAACCAGCAGTTCGATGATGCCATCCGGGTGCTGGGCCAGGGTATCGACGAGACGCAGGCCATCGAGCTGTATTACCTGCGCGCGCTGATCCGTGAGCAGCGGGGCGACCTGGACGGCGCCCGGGCAGACCTGAACGCGATCATTGGCGTGGACCCGGACAATGCGCAGGCACTCAACGCGCTGGGTTACCTGCTGGCAGATCATGGGCTGGAGCTGGACAAGGCCCGCAAGCTGATCGAGCGCGCGCTGGCGTTGCGGCCCGATGACCCGGCGATCCGCGACAGCCTCGGCTGGGTGCTCTATCGCCTGGGTCAGCCCGAGCAGGCCCGTGTAGAGCTGGAAGCCGCCTATGCGGTGTTCCCGGATGCGGAGATTGCCGCGCATCTGGGCGAGGTGCTCTGGGTGCTGGGCGAGCAGGACGCGGCGCGGGAGGTGGTGCGTGAGGCGCTGACGCAGGCGCCGACCAGCATCAAGCTGCTGAAGGTCTGGCAACGCTTCACCCGGCCGTGAGGTTCTGGGTGCGGGCCCTGCTTCCCGCAGTGTCGCTGTTGCTGGGGGCCTGTACTGCCCTGCCGGTGCGGGATGCTGCGGATGCCCGCAGTGCGGCGGAACTGACGGACTGGGACCTGCGGGCGGCGATTCTGGCCAGCGGGGAGCAGAGTGGCCGTGGCACCTTGCGCTGGGCGCAGCGGGGCGAGCAGTTCGAGATTTCGGTTTCCGGCCCCTTCGGGGTGGGCGCGACCCGTTTGCAGGGCACCCTGGAAGGGGTGACCGTGACCCGGGGCGAGCATCAGTATTTCAGCGCGGACCCGGCGCAGGACCTGGCCCGGGCGGTGGGGGCGCCGGTGCCGCTGGACCGGCTGACCCAGTGGATACGCGGGCTGGATGGTGTGCGCGCCGGCGGTGCGATGCCGTCCAGCTGGCGCTGGGCGCAATGGCAGGTCAATGTCGCCGAGCGGGCCCGGGTTGGCGAATACCTGCTGCCGGTGGAGATGCAATTGGTCAGCCCCGGCCAGTCGCTGAGCCTGCAGCGCATGCGCTGGGTGATTCCGGCGGATGGCGAAGGATGACGCATGCTTGAGCTGAGCCGGGACCGGCACCGCTACCCTGCGCCGGCAAAGATCAACCGTTTCCTGCATGTGACCGGGCGGGACGCGGACGGCTATCACGCCCTGCAGACGGTGTTTCAGTTCCTGGAATGGGGTGACGTGCTGGATATCCGCGTGCGCGACGACCGGCGCATTCAGCTTGACGGCGGGGTCAGTGGGCTGGCCACGCAGGACAATCTGGTCTGGCGCGCGGCGATGCTGTTGCAGGAATACAGCGGGCGCGCCGCCGGGGCGGAGATCCGGGTCCACAAGCAGATTCCGCCCGGCAGTGGCCTCGGTGGCGGCAGTTCCGACGCGGCGACGACCCTGGTGGTGCTCAACCACCTGTGGGAGCTGGGGCTCGGTACGGACGAACTGTGCGGGCTGGGTCTGCGTCTCGGCGCGGATGTGCCGGTGTTCATTCACGGCCGCGCCTGTTTTGCGGAAGGGCGCGGCGAAAAAATGCGCGACGTGGCGCCGGACGAGGGCGCCGTCTGTGTGTTCCTGCCCGATGCGCACAGCAGCACGGCAGCCGTATTTGCGCGCCCGGAAATGAAACGTGACCGCGCGCCGATCCCGTTGGAGGGCTGGCCACAGGCGGTGCAGGACGCGCACAACGATTGCGAGGCGGCCGCCGAGGCAGAAACCCCCGAACTTGGGAAAATTGCGGCACAATTACGCTCCGCA
>JBFHON010000202.1:0-5574 GCA_041593295.1 Oceanococcaceae bacterium
AGGTGAATTCCAATGCGGCGCGATCCATCCCCCTGCGTGCCGTTGCCCTGGGTCCGCTGGTCGACGAGGTTCTGGCCGAGTTGCAGCCGCTGGCACGGCGACATGCGGTGGATCTGTGCTCCGGCCCGCCCGTACATGCGGTGGTGCACGCAGACCCGCTCAGCCTGCGCATCCTGCTCAGGAATCTGGTGGAAAACGCGGTATTGCATGCCGGAACACCCGGCACCGTGGGCATCGCGCTGCAGCGTGAGGGAGCCGGCTGGTGTGTCCAGGTTCGTGATGACGGCCCGGGCTTGCCGGCGGATGTCCGCGCAGCCATTGGCGCCCCCTTCCAGCGGGGGCCACGGCAGGACCAGGGCGGCTCCGGACTGGGCCTGGCCATTGCCACGCGCATTGCGGCCATGCACGCGACCAGCCTGCATTTTGACAACGTCGCAGGGCACGCGGTGAGCTTCAGCCTGAAAGCCGCGGACACGCTGTAATTTCCTGTTAAGGAAAACCGGGAAGAATTTTCGGGATAACCACAAATCGACGAATCGCCCCACGGGGTGATGGCATGGAGAGCCTCGCAATGAATTCCCGTTTCTGGCTGCTGGCAGCCGTTTTACCGCTGGCTGCTGCCGCACAGACCGCCGAGCCGGTCGCTGACACCGATACCGACAACCTGCCGCCGATCACCGTGACCGGCAGTCACCTGCTGAATGCCGACCTGACGGAAATGCCGGTCACGACCATCGAACTGGAGGAAGTGCAGAACTCCGGTGCGCGGTCGCTGGGCGAGTACCTGCAATCGCTGCCGATGATGTCCGGCGCGCCCCTGAACACCGCTGTTGGCGCGCGTGAAGGTGGCGGTGCTGTCTCGCGCGGCGTGGAATCGGTAGAGCTGCGAGGGATGGGGGGCGAGCGTACGCTGGTGCTCGTCAACGGTCGGCGCATGGTCGCCGGTGGCAATGGAACCTCGGGGGTCGTCGACCTGGCCAGCATTCCGCTGGCGATGGTCGAACGCATCGAGATTCTGAAGAACGGAGCCTCGGTGGAGTACGGCGCGGATGCCGTCGCGGGTGTCGTCAATGTCATCACCCGCCGGCGCATGGACGGGGTGCAAATGCTGGCAACGACCGAGCAGACCGACCGCGGCGATGGCCAGGCCACGCGCTTCAGTGCGGTGACTGGCGGCCTTGTTGCCGGTGCGGACGTGGTTGCCGGCATCGAATGGTTCGACCAGAGCGCCGTTGGCAAGGGTGATCGGGCCTTCTCTGCCGAGCTGTTGACGGTCGAAGGGGAGAGCAACACGATCGTGCCCGGAGGAAGTTCGGCGCCGCCACAGGGAAACTTCCGGACTTCCGATGGCCGCGTGACGCTGATCGATGGACGCGATGGCAGCTCGGTGGATGATTTCCGTCCCTTCATCAGCAGCGGTGCGGACAACGACCGCTACAACTTCAATCCTTTCGAGGACCTGGTCCAGGATTCGCAACGGCTCTCGGCCTTCGTCCAGTTCAACCGCCCACTGGGTGCACTGAACTGGCACGCGGAGGCGCTGATCCAGCAGCGGGAGTCACAGACACGGCTGGCGCCGCTGCCCTTCTTCACCAACCGCCTGGAAGGCGTGGATGTCAGTGCAGACAACGTCTACAACCCCTTTGGCGAAGAGCTCAGCGATGCCCGGCGACGCCTGGTGGAGGCCGGCCCGCGTAACTTCAGCCAGGACAACCGCCTGTGGCGGGTCGTGACCGGGCTGGAGGGGCAGTGGGGTCAGTCCTACTGGAATGTCGAAGCCAACTACGGGCGCAACACCGTGGATCAGGTGCAGAGCGGTGACCTGCTGCGTGACCGCGTCGCGCTGGCACTGGGGCCGTCCTACGAAGCCGATGGTCAGTTCCGCTGCGGAACCCCGGAGGCCACCGTCGACGGGTGCGTGCCGCTCAACCTGTTCGGGGGTGCGGGTTCGATCACGTCGGACATGCTGGACACCGTGGCCGCCGGTGCCTTGCGCGACCGCTTTGTCAATGAGCAGATGGTGCTGTCCGGTGGTTTGCGCCGCGACCTGTTCGAGTTGCCGGCCGGCCCACTGACCGTTGCAGTTGGCGCGGAATACCGCGAAGAAACCGCCAGTGACACGCCGGATGCGCAAACGCGTGCCGGGAATACGACCGGTGCCGCCCGGGAAGCTACGGATGGCTCCTACGAGTCCCAGGAAGTCTACCTGGAAATGGGCGTCCCGCTGCTGAGCGACCGGCGGGCAGCAAAGGACCTGCAACTGGAAACCGGTGTCCGGCTGGTGAACTACTCGAACTTTGCTTCGCATGCCGTTTTTGATGCCGGCGTGTACTACCGGCCGACGGATGACTGGACCTTGCGTGCTGCCTATGCCCAGTCGTTCCGGGCTCCGACCGTCGCCGAGTTATACGGCGGTGTTCTGCAGTCGAACCCCGCCGTGGATGACCCCTGCGCAGATTTCTCGCAGCTCACCTCGGAACAGGTGGATCGCTGCGTGGCGCAAGGTGTGCCGGCTGATGGCAGTTTTGACCAGACCGGCAACGAAACGCCGCAGGTCGGCGGCGGAAACGCCAGCCTGCAGCCCGAAGAGGCCGACATCCTGACGGCGGGTGCTGCGTGGGTTCCGTCAGCACTGCCCGGGCTGCGCATCACGCTGGACTACTATGACATTCAGATCGAGGACGGCATCGCCGCGCTCGGCGCGACCACGATTCTGGCGCAATGCATCGAAAACGGCGCCGACAATTTCTGCAGCCGTATCCGCCGGGATACCGATGGCTCCATCCTCGAGGTGCGCGGCCAGCTGCAGAACATCGCCAGCGAATCGGCACGCGGCCTCGACCTGGAAATGAGCTATCGCATGACATCGGCATGGGGCGCGTTCCAGCAGCGGTTGTTGCTGAGCCACGTGCTGGAGCGTCAGTTGCGTGCATTCCCCGGGGGGGCTCCGTTCGTGGGTGAAGGTCAGTACGACCCGGACAACTTCGGCGCGATTCCCGAATGGAAAGGGCGCTATGCGCTGGAGTGGTCCCGCAGTGACTGGCAGGCAGGCTACGGCCTGCAGTGGATTGGCGCGCTGGAGGAAACCGGTGGCGAAATCTTCCCCGGCACCCGCAACCGGATCGAGTCCATGGTCTATCACGATCTGCATATGGGCTGGGTGGCTCCGGCGGGCTTCAGCCTGACGCTGGGCGTGAGCAACCTGACCGACGAGGACCCTCCCTTCATCGCCAATGCCGACCTGGCCAACACCGACGTGTCGACCTACCGGCTGCTCGGTCGCACTTTCAAGCTGACGCTGAACGCGGAGTTCTAGTTGGCAATGCCGATGGCGTGCTCACCGTCATCGGAATCCGGGCATCTCCAGCCCAAATAGTTGTTCATTGGCACGAATTTCGCTTAGCAAATTCTGCCATTTGCTGCACTGCGTCTTGAATTGCAGGATTTCCTGCCGCTAAGGTGCGTGCACGAAAAAGCCACACAAACGGGTGTAGTCGCATCGCCGGTTGCTAACCCGATAAAAATGAACTGCTGGCACCCGTTAGATGGGCGTTGGGCTGGAGAACAACTTATGAAGATTGCTGCATGCGCGGTTATTGCCGCGTTGGTGTCGCCGTTGGCCATGGCCGACTCCTGTCTGCCGGGCTCGGTAGTCGAGCATTCGTGGACTGCGGAACTGGACGCTGGAGCAGAGGACGCGCAAATGGGCGCGCGAGCTGTGGAGACTATCCCGGTCCCCGGTGGATGCAGTTACAGCGACGTTACCGTGAGCTTGAGCTGGGACAATCCTGCCGACGACTTCGACCTGGAGGTCACCGATCCGAATGGGCAGATGAAGTCTTCCGGCAACGCACCTCTGGTGGCGGAAGGGGAGCAGGTTGCTTTTCAGCCCGGAGTGAGCGGGGACTATGAAGTCACGATCATTGGTTATCTGAACAGCCCCGGCAGTGTGAATGGCTCCTTGCGGGCAACGGTCGCCCCCAACGGTGGCGCCCTTGTCTACAAGGATGATGAAGCCGAGTTTGCAGGTGCGCGGATGCGCGTCCATACCGCACCGGGCGGCATCGCGGACAGCGCCGGAGAGCCGACACTGGATGTGACTTACCTGGATCCGGCAACCAAGGAAAACCCGGCCGTCATGTTCATCGCCGGGACGGAGGTTGATCTGATCACCTTCGATGATGCCGGTGAGGCCACCTGGACCAACAAGACCGGGCTGAGCATCGCCCTGAGCCCCGGGTTTGACCCGATTCTTGTCGGCGACCGTGAAACCGGACGCATCTGGGCGACCCAACTGCTGTTTGGCGAAGGCCAGAGCATGATGGACATGACCGATGATGCCGGCTCAACCTGGACGCCGGGCATGGCCGGTGGCTTCCGGTCGGGGGCGGACCACCAGGGTCTGGGTGTCGGCCCCTATCCGGCCGATTTCATCATTGAAGGGCTATCCGGGTACCCGAATGCGCTGTATTACTGCTCGCAGGATATTGCGGTCGTCTTTTGCTCACGCAGCGATGACGGTGGGTTGACTTTTGGCCCCGGTATTCCGGTTTACAACATGACCCAGTGCGGGGGGCTGCACGGGCACCCCAAAGTCGGCCCTGATGGAACGGTCTACCTGCCAAACAAGGGTTGTACTTCGGCCACGTCCGGTGATCGGGAAATCGGCATCGTCGTTTCTTCCGACGCCGGCCTGACCTGGACGGTGAAAACCATTCCTGGTACGCAGGCGGCGCGCTGGGATCCCTCCGTGGCTGTCGGTGCGGACGGCTCGGTCTGGGTGGGCTACATGGAAGAAGACCTCAGCGGCGGTGACGAGGTGCCCAAGGTGGTGGTTTCGCACGACCAGGGGGATACCTGGAGTGAACCGGTCAATGTGGGTGCGCCATACGGCATTCAGAATGCCGTGTTCCCGGCCATGGTCGCCGGCGATCCCGGGCGGGCGGGTTTCTTTTTCCTGGGGACCGACCGGCCGGGTGACTCGGACAGCAATGCTGCGGCTCACATGGGGTCGACCGTCGAAAATGCGGCCAACTGGTATGCCTATGTCGCCACGACCTACGATGGTGGGCAGACCTGGCATGTCACCAACGCGACGCCGGATGATCCGGTTCAGCGTGGGGATATCTGCAGTTCCGGCACGACCTGTACCGGTCACCGTAACCTGCTCGACTTCAATGATGCCGTTATCGACTATGACGGCAGGGTTCTCACCGCTTTTGCCGACGGGTGCACCGGGACCTGCGCCAGTGGTGGGGCGATTACCTACAACGACAAAGGCGTGGTGCTGCGGCAGACCAGCGGGCCCTGCATGTTTGAAGGGGCGAGCTGCGGTGTGAGCGGATCCGGTGGCGGTGCCTATGCCGAACCCGAGCCGATTGAACACACCTGCGATGAGCCTGGAATTCTGCTTGTCGAAGATCCTGCAGGCGATACCAACGCGATATGGGGTACGCCTTCCGGCGACTACGCCGACATTCTGTCCTTGCAGGTTTCCGAGCCGGAGAATGACCCGGAGAAGCTGGTCTTCACGTTGACCATGGGTGACCTCAGCGGTGACCTGCCACCCAATAT
>JBFHON010000203.1:0-5572 GCA_041593295.1 Oceanococcaceae bacterium
CAACAGATCATCGGCAACGCCGCCCGGCACCTCGCAACTGACGGTGTGCTGATCGTTGAGCACGGCCACGACCAGGGCTCCGCAGTCCGCAATCTGTTCGCCACCGCAGGTTTCAGCGCCATCGTCACTACCCGCGACTACGGGGGCAACGAACGCACCACCGAGGGGGTCCGAAGCTGATGCAGGCTCGCTACGCACGCCAGCTGGTACTGCCGCAGATGGGCGAGGCCGCCCAGTCGGCACTGGCCGATGCTTCGGTGACGATCATCGGCTGCGGCGGCCTGGGCACCGTGGCCGCAGCCTATCTGGCAGGGGCGGGCTGCGGACGCCTGCGGCTGGTCGACGCGGACCGTGTCGATATCAGCAATCTGCATCGGCAGATCATGTTCAGCGAAGCCGATCTTGGCCAGCCCAAGGCCGAAGCACTGGCAGCGGCGCTGTCCCGCCGCAACAGCGACGGCGAGTATTGCGCGGAAACGGTCCGCGCGACAGACGAAAACCTGCCACGGCTGATTGCCGACGCCGACCTGGTCCTCGACTGCTGCGACAACTTCCCCACGCGCTACCGCATCAATGCAGCCTGTGCACGGCAGCGGATCGGGCTGGTCACGGCCGCGGCCATCCGCCTCGAAGGGCTGGTTCTGACACTGCTGCCCGGCCGCACCGACCAGGCCTGCTATCAGTGCGTGTTCCCGGAGGACCCCGATGCCGCCGACGCCGAAACCTGCCAGGACGCCGGGGTACTCGGCCCCAGCGTTGGTGTGGTGGCCAGCCTGCAAGCCGCGCAGGCGATTACAATCCTCACCGGCCGCGGCGACTTCAACCGCCTGTGGCGCTGGGATGCCCGTCAGGGCGAAATCCGGCGCCTGTCACTCACACCGGACCCGACCTGCCCTGTCTGTGGCACCCGGTCGTCCGCCACGTCTTCCAACCAGCGCATCCCCGCATGAACTTTGTCTTTTCCCGCTTCCTGGTGCAGGACATCCTTGCCGGCGCCCAGGAATGCCCCGAGCAGTCCCGTGTGGGCGTGATCTGTGGCCCTGACTTCCAGACCGGCAGCGTGCACTGGGCAGATGCACGCGACATCGCCGGTCTGCTGCAAGCTCACCCCGATGCCATCGCCACCCTGATCACCCACCCGGACACCCCGCCAGTACCCACGGCCAGCGAGGCCCAGGCCCCGCGCCCGGCCAGCCGCCTGTTGCTGGTCGCTTCCCTGCAAACCAAGGGCGTGCTCGAAATGCGCGCCTTTGACGACGCCGCTGCCGACAGCGACGGCGTTCCCATCACCCTGTTCTGAGAGATCGCCCGACTGTGCGCCTGACTCGTTACCCCCTGATTACCAGCAAGGACGTCCCTGCGGACGCCGAAATCCCCAGCCATCAGCTGATGCTGCGCACCGGCATGATTCGCCGTGTCGCCGCCGGCATCTATACCTGGAGCCCGCTGGGCCTGCGGGTGCTGCGCAAGGTCGAAGCCATCGTGCGCGAGGAAATGAACGCCGCCGGCGCGCTGGAGGTCCTGATGCCCGCCGTTCAGCCGGCCGAGCTGTGGCAGGAGTCCGGACGCTGGGAGCAGATGGGCCCGGAAATGCTGCGCATCCGCGACCGTCACGAGCGGGACTACTGCTTCGGCCCCACGCACGAGGAAGTGATCACCCACTTCATGCGCAGCGAGCTGAAAAGCTACCGCCAGCTGCCCCTGAACCTGTATCAGATCCAGACCAAGTTCCGTGACGAAACGCGCCCCCGCTTTGGCGTGATGCGCTCGCGCGAGTTCCTGATGAAGGACGCCTACAGCTTCAACCGCGACGCCGAGTGCCTGGAAAACACCTACCAGGCCATGCGCACGGCCTACACCCGCGTCTTCGAGCGGATCGGCGTGGATTTCCGCATCGTGCGGGCCGACTCCGGCAACATCGGCGGCAGCGCCAGCGAGGAGTTCCATGTGCTGGCGAACAGCGGTGAAGACCTGCTCGCCATTTCCAGCACCGGCGACTACGCCGCCAACATCGAAGCCGCCGAGTGCACCGGCGAACTGCCCGCGCGCCCCGCACCGGCGCAGCCACTCACCACCGTGGCCACCCCCGGCGCAGCCAGCATCGAGGATGTGGCAAAACGGCTCAAGGTGGAACCGCAAACCTGCGCCAAGACCCTGATCGTCAAGGCCGGGGAGCAACTCGTGGCCCTGGTGCTGCGCGGCGACCACAGCCTGAATGACATCAAGGCCGCACGGGTGCTGGATGCCGACGTAGAACTGGCCAGCGAAGCCGAAGTGCTGCAAGCCTGCGGCTGCCGCCCGGGCTCGGCGGGCCCGGTGGGGCTGAGCATCCCCGTTTACGTGGACCGCGATGCCAGTGTTCTGGCGGACTTTGTCTGCGGCGCCAACCGGGACGGCGAACACCTGACCGGCGTCAACTGGGAGCGTGACCTGCCCGAAGCCACGGTTGCTGACCTGCGCAACATCGAAGCCGGCGACCGCGCGCCTGACGGCGGCACGGTCGAACTCAAGCGCGGCATCGAAGCGGGGCACATCTTCCAGCTCGGCCTGAAGTACTCGCAGGCGATGAACCTGGGCGTGCCGGATGAAACCGGCAACACGCTGACCCCGCTGATGGGCTGTTACGGCATCGGCGTCAGCCGTATCGTCGGCGCCGTCATCGAGCAGTGCCATGACGAGAACGGCATTCTGTGGCCGGCATCGATTTCTCCCTTCGACGTGGAAATCGTCGCCCTCAATCCCAAGAACGACCCGGAAGTGGCCGCGGCCATCGAGGCGCTCGACACCGAGCTGACCGCCGCGGGCGTCGATGTGCTGCTGGACGACCGCGATCTTCGACCCGGCCACCGCTTCGCCGATGCCGACCTGATCGGCATCCCGCACCGCATTGTCGCTGGCGCACGTGGCTTCGGTAACCAGACGCTGGAATACAAGCGCCGGGGCACGGCCGAAGCGACCGACATTGCCTGGTCCGCCGAAGCGGTGCAGGCCTGTCTCGCCACCGCAGCCGCCTGAATCGCACCGGCCTCCTGCCCATGATGACGGACAGCAACAACGGCCTGCGCACGACTGCGGCCCGCCTGATGCTGGCCTCTACGCTGCTGCTGGCCGGCACCGCCCCGGGGCAGGCGGCAGGGCAGGAACTGGACGGAAAAACCCTGGCCGCGCTGGAAAGCGCGCTGGCCGCCCCGGACAGCTTTGCCGATGCCGCCGAAGCCCAGGTGTGGCTGGCCGACATGAGCACACGGCTGCAACGCCGGGTACCGGATGCCGAGCGCCGGGTGGCCATGCTGCGGGCGATCCACCGGGAATCCACCCGTGCCGGCGTGCCCCCGGAGATGGTGCTGGCGGTCATCGAGATCGAGTCCAACTTCGACCACGCCGCCATTTCCCGTGTGGGCGCACGCGGACTGATGCAGGTGATGCCCTTCTGGAAGAAGGAACTGGGGCGGGAAGACGACAACCTACTCACGCTGCACACCAACCTGCGCTACGGCACCACCATTCTCGCCCACTATTACGCCCGCGAAAACGGAAACTGGACACGTGCCCTGAACCGCTACAACGGCCGCCTGCATAACAATCCCTACGCCGGCAAGGTGCTGGAAGCCCTGCGGCTGCGCTGGTTCCGCCAATGAGCGATTACATCCTGGTGCTTTATTACTCCCACCGTGGAGCGACCGCAGCGCTCGCACAGCAGGTCGCCCGCGGCGTGCGCGAGGGCGGCCTGGAAGCCCGCCTGCGCACGGTGCCAAAGATTCGCTCGGTTGCTGACGACGCCGCGGCCCAGCCCGTCCCGGACGCCGGCGCCCCCTACCTGGAAAGCGCGGACCTGCGGCATTGCGCCGGACTGGCGCTGGGCAGCCCCACCCGCTTCGGCAACATGGCCGCCCCGCTCAAGTACGCGCTGGATGGCACCGCCGATCTGTGGGTATCGGGCGCGCTGGTGGGCAAACCGGCATGCGTCTTCACCTCCAGCAGCAGTGCCCACGGCGGACAGGAATCAACCCTGCTGTCGATGATGCTGCCACTGCTGCATCACGGCTGCCTGCTGCTGGGCATCCCGTACACGGAAAAAACCCTCGAAACCACCACCAGCGGCGGCACCCCCTACGGGGCCTCGCATGTTGCCGGCACCCATGCGGCCGCCGAGCTGAGCGCCGACGAGCAGACCCTGGCCCGGGCCCTGGGCCGCCGGCTGGCCGAAACCGCGACCAAACTGAGAACCGACCCATGAGCATCGCCGGAAAACTCTCCGCCCTTGGCGCCACCCTCAGCCTGGCTGGAATCTGGCTGTGGCTGGGCTGGCTGGACTATTCCCGTCTGGCGCTGATCGGTGCCGTCGTCATCAGCATTCCACTGCTGCTGATGCTGCCGGGCCTGTGGCGCGGGCGCCTGCGCACGCACCAGTTCGGCAGCCTGATCAGCACGCTGTATGTGGCACTGGCGGCCATGGAAGTCTTCGCCCATCGCGGCCACAGCAACGCTGCAGCGCTACTCCTCCCGGCCGGCCTCTGGTTTGGCGCCAGCCTGCTGTATAGCCGCGGCGAACTGCGCCGACTGCAGCAGACCCGTCAGTAGGGGCACCGAGATCTGCCGCCCATCGGCAATCGCCCGCGCATAAGCCACCTCGAGTATCTGCAGCATCACCCGCGCATCCCGCGGGACCCGGCGCAACAGGTACTCGGTATTCCGCTCCGGCCACAGGATGCCCAGTTCCTGGGCGCGCAGGCTCAGCAGCCGTGCGACACCGGCCTCATCCAGCGGCCGCAGCGTGAAGCTCGCACCCCATTGCAGGCGGGAGCGCAGGTCCTCGAAAGGCAGCTCCAGTTCGGCCACCGGCAACCGGGTGGCCAGCAGCACCCGCCAGCGACCCTCCCGCGCCGCATCAATCGCCCGCATCACGCCGAGCGCCTGCTCGGGCTGCAGGCACTGCAGGTCATCAATGGCGAGCAGGCCACCGGCCAGCTCTTCCGGCGCCGGCAACAGGGCACCTGCGGCCAGGGGTACCAGCCGCCACGGGTGACCGGTACCTTGCCACCAGGCCAGCGAGGCCTGCAGCAGGTGGGTCTTGCCGACCCCGGCCACACCATCGATCACGCACTGGTCGGCATCCGGCGATTCCAGCCAGTCCCGCAGTGCAGCCACCATGGGCCGATTGGGGCCGCCAACAAAATTGGCAAAACGCAGTTTGCGGCCACCCTCCAGGGGCAGCATGGACTGGGCGACGGTCATGCTATTGCTCGCGATATGCAGCCGAAGCCAGCCAGGTCGCGCTGGCGCGTCGCACCGCCACGGCCAGCACGGCCGCAGCCGGCAGGGCCATCAGGATGCCGACGAAACCGAACAGCTGCCCCCCGGCCATCACGGCAAAGATGACCGCGACCGGGTGCAGGCCAATCTTGTCCCCGACCAGCAACGGGGTGAGCACGGCCCCTTCCAGCAACTGCCCCACCGCAAACACGGCGCCCACGCCGAGCAGCGGCAGCAGCCCCGGGTTTTGCAGCAGCATGGCGATGACGCCCATGACCACACCGAGAAAAGTGCCCAGATAAGGCACAAAGCTCAGCAG
>JBFHON010000204.1:0-5567 GCA_041593295.1 Oceanococcaceae bacterium
CACGATGGCAAGGGGCGCGTCTTCCGGTGGCAAGGCGTGCTGGATGGCGTTGTCGACGAGGTTGTCCAGAATTTCGGACAGGTGCTCGGGGTCCATCAGCACCGGCGGAAGATCGGCAGGCAGTTCCTGCTTTAGCGCAAAGTCGCTGGCCTTGGGGGCGCGGTAGTCGTGCTCCCACTGCGGCAGGAAGGTGGCCAGGTCCACTTTTACCGGGTGTGGCTGAATCGGGCGGGCCAGATCATAAATGCGCTCGATGACCCGGTTCAGGCGATGGGTCTGGCGTTGCAGCACGGCGAGCAACTGCTCCCGGTCACGGTCGGGCTGGTCGGCCAGCAACTGGGTGGCGTTGCTGATGGCCGCCAGCGGGTTACGGATGTCGTGGGCTACGCCGGCTGTGAGTTGCCCGATGGCGGCCAGTCGGGCCTGCTGGCGCTGGCGGGCAATGTGCTCGGGGTCGTCCACGACAATGAGCAACAAGGGCGGGTCGCCGGCAAGCAGGGTGAAGTGGGGCCAGACCTGGCGGCCGTTGCTCAATGTGACCTCGGCGAAGCCGGCCTGTGCTGGCGCCTTCAGGTAACGCCGCGCAGCCTGCCAGAGATCGGGCTCGCGTCGCGCCAGGCTGCGCCGGTCGTGAGGGTGCTCGATCAATGACCGGGTGGCGACATTGCTGAGCATCACGTGCCCGGTCGCGTCGGCCACCAGAACCCCGGTCTGCATCCGTTCAACGACTTGCGCCGCCAGTTGCCGCATCTGGCCCAGGGAGGTTGCGGCAACGCGCGCGATCTGCTCATCCAGGCTGGCCCGCTGGGCGACAAAGTTGGCGAGCATGGCCACCAGAAACAGCAGGGCGCCGAGCAGGCCGGCCGGGGCCCAGGCGGGGGTGTATCCGGGGCTGTCCAGGCCCAGCCGGTATTCGATGGTCAGCAGGATCAGGCTGGCAACAGCCGACGGAACCAGCGCCGCGTAGCGGGGCAGGAACAGTGCGCCCATGGCCACGGGGATGAAGAACAGCGTGGCAAAGCCGCCGCTGATGCCGTTGCCGAAATAGGTGATCAGTGTGGCGAAGGCAAAATCGTTGGCCAGGTGGATGGCGACCAGTGTCAGCACGGACACCACGCGCCCGCGGTTTGCGGACATGATCAGCACGGCGGCAATGACGTTCAGCAGCAACAGCAGGCTGGCCGTCGCACTGTTGGCCTTTATTCCCAGGGCCAGCGGGCTGGCAAGCAGGGCGACGAGCGACAGCGACAGGGCGATGCGGTACAGCGCCCAGGCATCGACCAGACGATCCGGCGCGAAGCGGTTCTTGCGCCAGTCCGTGCGCGAATCTTCAGTCGCCAGGCGCATGTTCCCTGCAGTAGCTGTGGCCGTTGACGCGGACGGCATCCTGCTCCGGAATCACCAGCCCGCACTGGTGGCATTGCACCGTCACCACGTCACTTGCGAGGGGTTTGGGGTTCCGCGTCCGGTAGCGAATCACGGTGCGTCCAAGGAGCCATGCCAGTCCGATGAGCAGGGCGATGCGTAGTACAACCATGGTGGTTTTTGCCGGGGTTCGGTCAATACGTTAGATTCTCCATCCCAAAATGTTATCTGGGTGGGAACACCGAATCCGATGAATCTACACGAATATCAGGCCAAGGCGCTGTTCAAGCGTTTTGATATCCCGGTCCCTGGCGGTTTGCTGGCTTCCAGCGTCGAAGAAGTTCGCGCGCGTGTTGCGGAACTGGGTGGCGGCAAGACCGTCATCAAGGCGCAGGTACACGCGGGTGCGCGGGGCAAGGCCGGCGGCGTCAAACTGGTCAATGATGCGGACGAAGCAGCCGCGGTAGCGGAGTCCCTGCTGGGCACGCAGCTGGTCACGATCCAGACCGGCCCGGAAGGTTTGCCCGTCAACAGCGTGTACGTTGAAGAGCCCAGCGCCATCGCGCGCGAGCTGTACCTGTCGATGCTGGTCGACCGTGCGCATGAATGTGTGGCGATCATGGTTTCACCGGACGGTGGCATGGACATCGAAAAGGTGGCCGAGGAAACGCCGGAACGCATCCGCACCATGTATATCCACCCGGCGGCCGGGCTGCAGGGTTACCAGATTCGCGAACTGGGCTTCTTCCTCGGCCTGGCGGGCGAGCAGATCAAGGAGTTCGGGAAGATCCTGACCGGTCTCTACCGCATCTTCACCGACTGTGATGCTTCACTGGTCGAGATCAACCCGCTGATCGTCACCGAAGACAATCATTTGCTGCCGCTGGACGGCAAGCTGAACATCGATGACAACGCGCTGTACCGCCGGCCCGAAATTGCCGCGCAGCGTGACGAGTCGCAGGAAGACGAGGCCGAGCGCATCGCCAGCAAGCATGACCTGAACTACGTCACGCTCGACGGCAACATTGGCTGCATGGTCAACGGAGCCGGACTGGCGATGGCGACGATGGACCTGGTCAAGCTGCACGGTGGCCAGCCGGCCAACTTCCTGGATGTCGGTGGCGGCACCACCAAGGAGCGCGTGGCCGAGGCCTTCAAACTGATCACCTCCACCGGGGATGTCAAAGCCATCCTGGTGAACATCTTTGGCGGTATCGTGCGTTGCGACCTGATTGCCGAGGGCATCATTGCTGCGGTGGAAGAAGTCGGTCTGAAGATTCCCGTGGTCGCCCGTCTGGAGGGAACCAACGTGGAGCGCGGTCGTGAGCTGCTGGCCAACTCGGGCTACAACATCACCCCGGCGACGGATCTCACCATGGCTGCGCAGACAGCCGTCAAACTTGCGGCAGCCTGAGGAATATCAATGAGCATTCTTGTCAATAAAGACACCAAGGTCATTGTGCAGGGCTTCACCGGCAAGCAAGGGACCTTCCACGCCGAGCAGGCCATTGCCTACGGCACGCAGATCGTTGGTGGGGTGACCCCGGGTCGCGGTGGGCAGTCCCACCTGGACCGTCCGGTATTCAACACCTGTGCGGATGCGGTTCGGGAAACCGGCGCCGATGCCACGATGATCTATGTCCCGGCCCCGTTTGCCGCCGACGCCATCCTTGAAGCGGCCGATGCGGGCATCAAGGTGATTGTCTGCATCACCGAGCATATTCCGGTGCTGGACATGGTCAAGGTCAAGGCCCAGCTGAAGGATTACCCGGATACGGTGCTGATCGGCCCGAACTGCCCTGGGGTCATCACACCGGGTGAATGCAAGATCGGCATCATGCCGGGCCATATTCACCAGCCCGGCAAGATCGGCATCGTGTCGCGTTCGGGCACGCTGACCTACGAAGCCGTCTTCCAGACCACGGGTAACGGTCTGGGCCAGTCGACCTGTGTCGGTATCGGTGGCGACCCCGTGCATGGCATGGGCTTCATCGACGTCATTTCCCGCTTCGAGAAGGACCCGCAAACCGAGGGCATCATCATGGTTGGTGAAATCGGCGGATCCAAGGAAGAGGAAGCCGCGGCTTATATCAAGGCCAACGTGACCAAGCCGGTTGTGGCCTATATCGCCGGTGTGACCGCACCCCCGGGCAAGCGCATGGGCCATGCCGGGGCCATCATTTCCGGAGGCAAGGGCACGGCGGACGAAAAGTTTGCGGCGCTGGAAGCCGCTGGTGTGGCCACGGTGCGTTCGCCTGCGGAACTGGGCGCGAAGATGAAAGAGCGCCTCGGCTAAGCCGACGCAGTTCTGGAAAAATGACGGGGCGGCCGGGTTGGTCGCCCCGTTTTTTGTTGGGAAACCATGAATTCAGCTAACCCGCATCTGCGCATGGCTCTGGCGCAGTTTCGCCCGGTCGTCGGTGACATCAACGCCAATCTCGACCGGATTCGCCACTTCGCTGCGCAGGCGGCCCGCGACGGGGTGCACCTGCTGGCCTGTCCGGAGATGGCCTTGCTGGGCTATCCGCCAGACGACCTGCTGCAACGTCCGGCCTTGCCTGCCTTGCTGGCGCAGGCCATGGCGCGGCTGGCGGCTTCAATCCCTGCCGGTGTTGCGGTGCTGATCGGTTCGCCGGAGTTCACCGAAGCCGGTGTCTACAACGCGGCCTGGTTGCTGCGTGAGGGGCGAGCCGAGGTGGTGGGCCGAAAACAGGCGCTGCCGAACTTCGGGGTGTTTGACGAGCGCCGGCACTTTGTCCCCGGCGAGGCTGCCGGCACCTTTGAGCATGGCGGGCAGCGCTTCCACGTGCTGATCTGTGAGGACCTCTGGAGTGCGCGGTACACAAACACCCTCCCCGTTGCCGACGGAGCCATCACGCTCATCATCAACGCATCGCCGTTTGATCAGCAAAAACGCGACCAGCGACAAGCCCTGCTGGCCGCGGGAAGTGCGCGCACGCAGGGTGCCTGGGTCTACGTGAACTTGGTCGGCGGCCAGGATGAACTGGTCTTCGATGGCGACACCCAGGTCTGGCAGGCAGGGCGCCGGGTCAGCCATGCGATGGCAATTCAGGAGGGAGTGCATGACCAGGATTTTGTCGCAGGTGAGGCGCTGCCGGCCTTCTGGGGGGCGCAGGCGCAGGACTCCGCCGCGGCCCTGCTGTATCGGGCACTGTGTGTGGGAATACAGGACTACTACCGGTACAACGGCTTCCGGCATATTTTCATCGGCCTGTCCGGTGGGATCGATTCCGCGCTGGTGCTGGCCCTCGCTGCCGATGCGGTGGGCGCACGCAATGTCACCGCCGTGGCGATGCCGTCAATCTACACGGCAGACATGAGCCTGGAGGATGCGCAGGCCGAGGCCGAGCGGCTGGGGGTGGGCTATCGGGTGGCGCCCATTGCGCCCATTGTCGAGGCCTTCCATCAATCCCTGGAACCGTGGCATGCAGGGCTGAAGGCTGACTCGACCGAGGAGAACCTGCAGGCCCGGGCCCGCGGTGTGGTGCTGATGGCGCTGGCCAACAAGGCCGGTGGGCTGGTGCTGGCAACCGGCAACAAGAGCGAGATGGCCGTGGGCTACTGCACCCTCTACGGGGACATGTGCGGTGGTTATGCGCCCATCAAGGATGTCTACAAGACCCAGGTGTATGAGCTGTCGCGCTGGCGCAATCGCGGTGGCGAGGTGATTCCGCAGCGGGTGATCACGCGGCCGCCATCGGCGGAGTTGCGCCCCGACCAGACGGACCAGGATTCACTGCCCGACTATGCGGTGCTCGACCCGCTGCTGCAGGGGCTGGTTGAGGAGGAGTTGTCGCAGGACGCACTTGTGGCGCGCGGGTTTGCGGCTGCAGACGTGACCCACGTCCAGCGTCTGCTGCGCTTCGCCGAATTCAAGCGGCGGCAGTCGGCTCCGGGCCCGAAGGTGACACCGCGCGCCTTCGGCCGCGAGCGGCGCTACCCCATCACGGCGCGCTACCCGGATTTCTGACGCGGCGCCGGGAATGCCCCGGCGCGGCGTGCCGGGGTGTCAGTTCCCCGGGTAGACGATGGGCTCCATCGAGGGCATGACCATCGGCTGGCGGCTGCGTGGCTGCGGGCTGGCCGGTGTGCTCTCGGTGGGAGTTTCAGTGCATTTTGCGGGCTCCGGTTTTACCGGCGTTGCTGCGGGTTCAGGCGCAGCCTTGGCCGGCATGGCGGGC
>JBFHON010000205.1:0-5542 GCA_041593295.1 Oceanococcaceae bacterium
CCCAGCTTTCGAATTTGCCCTGATCGAGTAAGGCGGCGTGAGTCGCCACGGCCACCCCCGAAAACCCTACCGGATCACAGGGTTTTCAAGTACTCGATCAAGGCACGCCGTTCCGCATCGGTGAGCACGCTCGTAAAGGCATGCCCCTGATTGCCCTGACTATAAAGACCCGTGTTGTAGACCTTGCGGTTTTCGACATCTTCGCGGGTCATCGTGATCTGCTCAGGGCGCGGGGCATTCCACGTCAGGCCAATCTCTTCGTAAAAGACCGAGAGAAAACGCTGAATCGTTGATTGCTGGCCCGGGTTATCCGGGTCACAGTCCAGCTGCACCGTCGTGCCGCCTTCGCCGCAATCCAGCGCGTCATATTTCCAGCCCAGGAGCTGCTGGTCATAGGCGCGGTGCAGATCGGTATCGAACCCCATCACGACCCTTCCTTCCTGGTCGGGGCGTGCCGGTCTGGATACGCGCCGCCACAGCGCCGGGCGCTCGTTGTTCGGGTCGAGGACCCCCCACACATTGGGCACCGATGCGTTGTGGAAATACGGCGCTGAAGCCCAAACACCCCACAAGGGCGGCGCGAGCATCAGCGGGTCTTCCTGGCTACTTTCCATGGCGACACCCACACCGCAGTACGCAAGCGACTGGCCAGCGGTCGCATCGGACAAACTCCCGTCAGCCTGGCGGGCACTCTGGAAACCCTCCGCGTATTTCGGGTCGGTTCCAATGATCGACAGCGGCTGCGCATAGGCCGCAATCCCCATCAGTTCCGGTGTTTCCAGGTACCGCTCGTCGTGGGCAAAGCGTGGCGAATAGACCCCGTGGCAACTGGCACAGGAACCGTTCCCCGCATCCGGGCGCGCAACCGGGTTGTCCAGATTGGCGGCCCACAAGTCCTTGGCGTGAAAGAGAATCGCACCCGCTTCAGCAAGTTCACGGTTGATTGGCAGGGGATATGGAGGGGTGGGCAGGCTCTCGGCCCACATCTGGAAGGGTTGCGCGTGCGCGTCGATCCATTCCAGAACTTCCTCCTCCCGGCCGGACAGCCCTTTGGCAAGATCGTAATACGCCGCCAGGTCGATGCGCGAGGCATCGGTCGGGAAGATCGCGCCATGAAACTTCTGCGGGCGATAAGCCAGATTCCACCACGGTGGACTCTTGATATTGCCAATGGCCTGGCTAAACACGATCTTTTCGTTGAGCAGCAGGTTGGGGTCCCCACCGCTAAACGCAATGTAGAACAGCTGCAGAAAATCGATCGCCCCGGTTCCGCGGTTGGTGGAGAGATTGATCGCCGTTGCTGCCGATGTCGCTTGCGGACTGTCCTGCACCTGGCTGAAGTCATACCCCGCCACGCTGAAATCGCCAATGGTCGCCGCCCCGCCGAGCTGAACACCCATGCCGGGACCATCTTCGGGGGTGCCCAACTGCCCCGTATGGCAGAAAACACAGAACTTCTGCCCGATTTCACCGGTCCACCGACCATCCGGTGAACGGATCTGGGTATAACCCAACGGCAGTTGCCCGGAACCGCCATCCGTTTCGTTCGGGTCCTCACCCGGCAGCGGGTAAGGGTTAGGCCACGAGCCAATCGGCACGCCGTGGCGCTCGGCAACCAGCTCGTCGAAATTGTCAGGGCGCTCATCCAGCCCCCACACTTCCCACAGCCGATTGTAGTCCTCGGCCGGCAATCCACCCGGCTGCTCCTGCCCGCCGGCAAAGGTGGTCGGCGTCCCGACTTCGCCCTGGCCCATGCCCACCAGCCAGCCCAGCTCAACCTGCTCGCGCAGTTCGCCACAGGTCTTCGGGCGATCCACGCCGTTTTCACAACTGCGCCAGTAGGCGTTGAATGCAACGGCCTTCCCTGCATTCACTCCCGGGACGATTAACTCTCGAGGGTCGGTCGGCAGGACGGCATCGTCAGGCTTTCCCGCACAGAAGTTCGACCAGACGCTTGCGCCGCGCGGCTCCCCCAGCAGCGGGTACGCCGTTGTGTTGTTGCGAAACTCCTCGAACTCAACTCCCGACGAAAGATCGCGCCCTCCTTCGCAGCCGGAGAAGGTCACGCTGATCAGCACCATGGCCAGCATTGCAGATGGACGCATTGCTCTTCCCAAATATCTTACATTTGTCAGATTTTTGCATCGCCCGGACTGCGCGTCAATGAAGGACCCGGTTTTTGCCCCATGCCGGGCGGTATCAGGTGGCCGGGTTGTCCATCAGTTCCAGCATCTCGTCGTGACGCTGCACGATCCTGGTGGAGGGCGCCGATGTCAGCAGCGTTACGCCAATGGCGGCAAGCATCGCGAGGATGAAACCGGGAACAATCTCGTACAGATGTGCAGGCAGGCTCTTGCCGGCGATCTCGATGGGCAGGTAGATCCATGCCAGCACGGCCACCGCACCGGTGATCATGCCCGCAAGGGCGCCTTGACGATTGAGCCGACTCCAGAACAAGCCCAGCAGGATCACCGGCCCGAAGGCGGCGCCGAACCCGGCCCAGGCATTGCTGACCAGCGACAGGATCGAAGCGGAACGGTCAAAGGCCAGCCCGATGGCGACGACGGCAACCGCCAGAACAGACAACCGGCCAATCAGCACCAGTTCCTTCTGGCTGGCCGAACGCCGCACAAAGGTCTTGTAGAAGTCTTCGGTCAGCGAGCTTGAGGACACGAGCAGCTGCGACGAGATGGTGCTCATGATGGCGGCAAGAATCGCGGCGAGCAGAAAGCCGGCAATCAACGGGTGGAACAGCACCTGGGACAGGAAGATAAAGATCGTTTCGGGGTCCTCCAGGGTGGAGTCGTTGGTCACCACGTAGGCCAGACCCACAAGGCCGGTGGCAACCGCGCCGATCACCGTGACCAGCATCCAGCTCATGCCGATGCGGCGCGCGGTGGCGATGTCCGGCAGCGAGCGTATCGCCATGAAGCGGACAATGATGTGTGGCTGCCCAAAATAGCCCAGCCCCCACGACAGGCTGGAGATCAGCCCGAGCGCCGTCACGCCGGTCGTCCAGCTCAGCAGGCCAGGGTCGACCCCGGCGACCGCTTCCGACACCGCAGCGGTGCCGCCCAGGGTCGAAACCGCCACCACGGGCACCATCACCAGAGCGATGAACATGATGCACCCCTGCACGAAATCCGTGAGGCTGACCGCGAGAAAGCCACCGAACAGGGTATAGGCCACGACCACGCCGGCCGTCAGGAACAGGCCCAGCTCGTAACTGAGCCCGAATGACGCCTCGAACAGCTTGCCCCCGGCGACGACACCGGACGAGGTGTACAGCGTGAAGAAAATGATGATGACAATCGACGAGATCACCCGCAGTGCGCGGCTGTGATCGTTGAAACGCTTCTCGAAGAAATCCGGAATCGTGATCGCGTCGTTGGCGAGCTCGGTATAGACCCGGAGCCGGGGAGCAACCAGCCGGTAGTTGAGGTAGGCTCCGATCACGAGGCCGACGGCTATCCACGCCGCGCTGAACCCGCTGAGGTAGATCGCGCCCGGCAACCCCATCAGCATCCAGCCACTCATGTCGGATGCGCCGGCAGACAGCGCGCCAACGGCCGGGTGAAGCTGCCGTCCGCCGAGCATGTACTCGGAAACATCACTGGTTGACTGGCGATAGGCGTACAGGCCAATGGCCATCATCAGGATGAAGTAACCGATCAGCGAGATCAGTGCGGGGTCAATCATGGAGATTCCTGTTCGTGCGGGTGGGGCTGTCGGACGCGGGGGTTTCAGGCGCGAATCTGGCTGTCGCCATGCACTTCGTATTTGAAACTGGTGAGTTGCTCGAGGCCCACGGGACCGCGCGCATGCATTTTCCCGGTGGCGATACCGATCTCGGCTCCCATGCCAAATTCGCCCCCATCAGAAAACTGGGTGGAGGCGTTGTGCATGACCACCGCGGAGTCAATGGCCTGCATGAACTGCGCTGCGGCGGCCTTGTCCTGGGTGAGAATGGCGTCGGTGTGTTTTGACGAGTGGGCGTCCACAAACGCGATGGCCTCATCCAGACCCGGCACGACTTTCACCGAAACGATGGCATCGAGGTATTCGGCATCCCAGTCCGCGTCCGTTGCCGGCACGATGCCGTCGGCAATCTGCACGGCGACCGCGTCACCACGAATTTCGCAGTCTTCCAGCTGCTGGACCAGCCGGGGGATGAACTCATCAGCGATGGCGCGATCGACGACGATGCTTTCCGTCGCCCCACAAATGCCCGGCCGGCGAAGCTTGGCGTTGCGCACCACAGCGACTGCACGATCCAGGTCTGCCGCAGCGTGCACGTAGGTGTGGCAGTTGCCATCGAGGTGCAGCAGCGTGGGCACACGCGCTTCGTTGCGCACCAGTTCGACCAGACCACGACCGCCACGCGGAATCACCAGGTCGACAAAGCCGGTACCGCGAAGCAGCTGGGCCACGGCCTCCCGGTCGGGGGTGTCGATAAACTGCACGCAAGCTTCGGGCAGGCCTGCGGCGCGCAACCCGTGCTGGAGACAGGAGACGATGACGCGGGTTGAGTTCAGGCTCTCGGAACCGCCGCGAAGAATGACCGCATTGCCGGACTTCAGGCACAACGCGCCGGCATCGGCACCGACGTTGGGCCGCGATTCGTAAATCATGCCGATCACCCCGATGGGGGTGGCCACGCGGCGAATATGCAGGCCGTTGGGGCGAGCGGTACTCATCAGTTCCCGGCCAACCGGGTCTGGCAGGGCTGCGATATCGCGCAGCGCCTGGGCCATGGCTTCGATGCGCTCTGCGGTCAGGGTCAGGCGGTCGATAAAGGCTGCAGGCTTGCTGTTGGCGACGCTCGCCACGTCCTGCGCGTTGGCTGCAAGCAGCGCGTTGACGTTATGCAGCAGCTGATCCGCGGCCTGCTCAAGCGCAGCGTTCTTCTGCTCTGTCGTAGCCACGGCCAGGATTCTGGCTGCCGCTTTTGCCTGCTTTCCCAGGCCCGGCACGTAGCCGGCTCCCGTGCTCGATGTAAGCGCAACTGTGTTTCCCAAAAGGTTCTCCTTGTTTGGTGTTTTTGATCGATGCGATGACGACGCACAACCACCACAGGCATGTGTGCTCGGGAGCACTGCGGCCGCCGGTTGTGCCAGGTGCCTGTTGCGGGCTAGCGCAACTCCCGTGCACGTGCGTAAGCGGCATCGACCGTTTCCTGAAACAGGTGATCGAGAGTGTGGTTGCCATTCAGTGCCGACAGACCGGCTGCGGTCGTGCCGTTTTTGCTGGTCACGCCATTGCGTAATTCGCTGAGCGGCGTCTTGCCGCCCAGTGCGACCTCGACGCTGCCTGCCAGTGTCTGCAGCACCATGGCCCGGGTTTTCTCTTCAGAGAAACCCAGGGTTTCCCCGGCTGCCGTCCAGGCGCGGGCAATCTCGTAGACATACCCCGGGCCGCTGCCGGCAATCGCGGTCACGCGGTCGATGTCGTCTTCCGAATCAACCCACAGCAGCGTTCCCGTTGTCGCCATCAGCCTGTCGACAAGCTGGCGATGTTGCGGTGTCGCCTGCGGATTCGCGAA
>JBFHON010000206.1:0-5521 GCA_041593295.1 Oceanococcaceae bacterium
CAAGATCCCGCAACTGCGCCCGGCTTTCACCAAGGACGGCACGGTCACCGCCGCCAACGCAAGCTCGATCTCGGACGGTGCCGCCGCGCTGGTGCTGATGCGTGAGTCGGATGCCCAGGCACAGGGCCTGAAGCCGCTGGCACGCATTGTCGGCCACACCACGCACTCGCACGAGCCTGAATGGTTCACCACCGCACCCAGCGGTGCCATTGGCAAGCTGCTGCAGAAAAATGGCTGGTCCGCGGAATCCGTTGACCTGTGGGAGATCAACGAAGCCTTCGCCGTGGTCACGCTGGCCGCCATGAAGGATTTCGAACTGGACCATGCCCGTGTCAACGTCCATGGCGGCGCATGTGCACTGGGCCACCCGATTGGCGCCTCCGGCGCCCGCATACTGGTGACTCTGCTGCATGCCCTCAGCCAGTACGGTAAAACCCGCGGTGTGGCCAGCCTGTGCATCGGTGGCGGCGAAGCCGTTGCACTGGGCGTCGAAATGCTCTGAGCGACCCGGCGCCAAACAGCAAAAAGCCCCGCCGTGCGCGGGGCTTTTTTGTGCGTGCCGTTCAGCGTGGCTAGAGCAGCACGACCAGCATCCGCGCCCACAGGGCGACCAGAACAATGGCGCTTCCGATAAAGGCCATGAAGCGGTAGGTCACATTGTTGGAACGGAGATGAATCACGCTGTGCACCACCCGCAAGGCCACAAAGGCCCACGCCAGCCCCACCGCCAGGGTGCTGACCTGCCCGGTCACGTAGGTCATCAAAACCCCGATGTGAAACAGCGGCGGTGTTTCGAAATGGTTGTGGGCATGGCGACTCATCAGCCGCAGGGCATCCGGCTCGGTGTTTTCGCCCCGGTACAGGGCGTAGTAACTGATGCTGACTTCCCGGGTGGTGGTGGCACGGAAGCGCATGGCACCCAGCCGCACCAGCATCAGTGCACTCAGAAAGAACATCGCGATAGACGGGAACAGGATCGCTTCCGGGTTCATGGCACTCCTCGGTCGGTGTTACCGCACGGGCCTCCCCCGCCGGTCCTGCGGGAAACGATACCATCCCGGAATGGACAAACCCTTTTCGCCCGCCTGCGAGCGCAATCGCGGGCCGATACTGACGGCCCTGGAGCAGGTCATCACGCCCGGCAAACCGCGCATCCTGGAAATCGGCGCCGGCACCGGCCAGCACGCCGAGCATTTCACCGCCGCTCACCCGGAATGGCATTGGCAGTGCACGGATCAGCGCGAGTACCTGCCCGGCATCGCCCTGTGGCAACAGACAGCGGCGCGGGACAACTTCCCGCCCGCTCGCGAACTGGACGTACGCCAGCCTGCACTGTGGGCGGCGCTGGAGCAGGAGTCCTGGGACTGGGTCTACAGCGCCAACACCTTGCACATCATGCTCTGGGATACCGTCCAGCTTTTTTTCCAGCGCCTGGCACCCCTTGTTGCCCGGGGTAGCGGATTGCTGATCTACGGCCCCTTCAACCGGGGAGGAACCTTCACCAGCGATTCCAATGCGGCCTTTGATGCCAGCCTGAAGCAACGCGACCCGGGCATGGGCATTCGTGACCTTGAAGCGGTGGAAGACCAGGCCCGGCGCAGCCAGTTGCAACTGCAGCAGGTTCACGCATTACCGGCAAACAACCTTCTGCTGGAGTTTCGCGCCAGGCTTGTCGGCGTCTAGGCGGACGCTTCAGTCACGGTAACCCAGGGCTGCGGAAATGGCCTGAGCAATCTGTGCGTAGCCCCGTGCGTTGGGGTGAAAACGGTCTGCACGCAAGGAGGACTTTTTCAGCACCTCGCTGATAACGTTGCTGATCAACGGCACACCCTCCTCCCGTGCGAGCTGCGCATACAGCGCATGGTCAGACAGCGCGAGCAAGGTCGGCTCGGGAACCGCAACCAGGACAGGCTGTGCACCCGCAGCGCGAATCATGCGCAGTAAAGCGGCCAGGTTGCGTCGCGTGGTGTCCGTCCCGTGCTTGCGCAGGAAATCATTGCCACCCAGACACAGCAGCACGACGTCCGGCTGTGTTTCCCGAAGCACGGCTGGCAACCGCTCCAGAGCGGCCGGGGTGGTTTCCCCGTTCACCCCGGACGTGATCACGGTCCAGCCGGTCAATTGCGCCAGTTGCTCCGGGTAGGCCTGCCCTTCGGCCGCACCCTGCCCGCGGGTCAGGCTGTCCCCGAATGCGAGGATGACCTGATCGGCCGAGACGCGATACACCGGCGCCCGCGATCCCCCACAGCCACTGGTGAGGAGCAGCAGCCCGACCAGCACGCAGGCAACTCCCAGCCGGAGCGGCATGCTCATGCCAGAGCTATCAGCCCGGCTTGTCGCCCTTCACGGGGCGCTTCCAGCCGGCGAGGGACTTCTGCCGGCCGCGGGCCACCGTCAGCTCGCCGGCTGGCGCATCCCGGCTGATCGTGCTGCCGGCGCCAATCGTGGCACCGGCACCAATGGTCACCGGAGCAACCAGCGCGGAATTCGAGCCGATGAAAGCGCCATCGTTGATGACGGTGCGGTGCTTGTTGGCCCCGTCGTAATTGCAGGTGATGGTTCCGGCACCGATATTGACGTCCTGCCCCAGCTCCGCATCACCCACGTAACTCAGGTGGTTGATCTTGCTGCCGACGCCGACCTGGGCATTCTTGGTCTCGACGAAATTGCCGACCTTGGCCTCGGCACCCAGCGTGGTGCCCGGGCGCAACCGCGCATAGGGCCCGACCTGCGCCGAGGCTCCCACGCGGGCACCCGACAGGTGGCAGTTCGCCTCGACTCTAACCCCGTCGCCCAGCACCACATTCTCCAGTACACAATGCGGACCGATCTGGACCCCTTCGCCCAGCTCGACCTGACCAAGAAACACGCAATTGACGTCCACCACGCAATCCGGGCCGTGGGTCAGTGTTCCGCGCAGATCGAAACGCGCCGGGTCGAGCAGAGTCAGCCCCGCACGCAGCAGCGCGTCCGCCTGGCGCAATTGATGCTGCCGCTCCAGCTGGGCCAGCTGTACCCGATCATTCACGCCCAGCGTTTCGATAATGTCGGCGGTGGTCACCGACTCCACGACACCGCCCTGAGCGACGCTGGCGGCCACACAGTCGGTCAGGTAGTACTCACCCTGCGCGTTCTTGCAATCCAGCGCCTGCAGCCAGCCACGCAGCAAATGCGCCGGTGCGGCCAGAAAACCGGTGTTCACTTCCGTTATCGCAAGCTGTTCCGGGCTGGCATCCTTCTGCTCGACAATGGCCTCGACCGCACCCTCCGCGTTGCGCAATATCCGTCCATAGCCGTTCGGGTCATCCAGCGTCACTGTCAGCAGGGCCAGCCCTTCCGTTGCGGCTGCGGCCAGGGCGCGCAATGTCGCCGGCTGAATCAGCGGAACGTCGCCATACAGCACCAGCACGGTCGCTTCGTCCGGGATCCCGGGCATGGCCTGATCCACGGCGTGCCCGGTACCGAGCTGCTCCGCCTGCTCGACCCAGCGCACACCTTCGTCGGCAAAGGCCTGGCGTACCAAATCGCCGCGATGTCCATACACCACATGAATCGCGTCAGGGTCCAGCTGGCGGGCCGCGGTGAGCACATGGCCCAGCAGCGGCTGCCCGGCCAGCGTCTGCAGGACCTTGGGCTGACGCGACTTCATGCGCGTGCCCTGCCCGGCCGCCAGAACAACGATATGCAATGTCATGTCTCTAACCTCGGTATGTTCACGCCGGTGGCCCACCGCCAGATACAAAAATCCCCGCACGTGGCGGGGATTGTCGCTTGTGGTGGTAAAACCTTCAGCGCTTCTTCAGTTTCTGGATCAGGTGCAGGCGTGCCGCAGCCTCAGCCAGCTCGGCCTGCGCACGGGCAAGATCGATATCGGCGCTGGCATTTTGCAGAGCCTCTTCCGCGTCGCGCTTGGCCTGTTGTGCACGGGCCTCGTCGATATCCGCGGCACGCTCGGCCGAATCGGCCATCACGGTCACGTGATGAGGCTGGACTTCCAGAATCCCGCCATTGACGAAGATCGACTCGTCCTCACCCTGCTCGTTACGCACACGCACGGCACCGGGCTTCAGCTGGGTCAGCAAAGGAGCGTGACGCGGCGCAATGCCGACTTCGCCCATGATCGCAGGTGCGAACACCATCTTTGCGTCGCCGCTGAAGATCTCGCCTTCGGCGCTGACGATATCAACGTGCAGTTTCATATCTTCCAATTCCTCATCCGCCCTGGCGCGAACATGAACGTCGCCCCAAACGGTGTATGTATCCGCAGGTTAACCCGGACTGCGCGCCTTCGAGGAAGAATTCACGCACTTCGGGAGAACCTGCGAACGCCTTACTGATGCCCGATTCAGACCTTGGCGGCTTTCTCGGCAGCTTCTTCAATGGCACCGACCATGTAGAAAGCCTGCTCCGGCAGATCATCGTATTCGCCGTCGACAATGGCCTTGAAGCCACGGATGGTGTCCTTCAGCGAAACGTACTTGCCGGGAGAACCGGTGAACACTTCAGCCACGTGGAAGGGCTGGGACAGGAAACGCTGGATCTTACGCGCGCGGGAGACGGCCTTCTTGTCTTCTTCAGACAGTTCGTCCATCCCCAGAATCGCGATGATGTCCTTCAGTTCCTTGTAGCGCTGCAGCACACCCTGCACGGCGCGGGCCGTGTTGTAGTGGTCGGCGCCGATGACATTCGGGTCCAGCTGACGGCTGGTGGAGTCCAGCGGATCCACGGCCGGGTAAATACCCAGGGAGGCGATGTCACGCGAAAGCACGACGGTCGCATCCAGGTGAGCAAAGGTGGTTGCCGGTGAGGGGTCGGTCAAGTCATCGGCCGGCACGTAAACGGCCTGCACCGAGGTAATCGAGCCCTTCTTGGTGGAGGAGATCCGCTCCTGCAGCACACCCATTTCTTCCGCAAGCGTCGGCTGGTAGCCCACAGCGGAAGGCATACGACCCAGCAACGCGGACACTTCGGTACCGGCCAGGGTGTAACGGTAGATGTTGTCGACGAACAGCAGAACGTCACGGCCTTCGTCACGGAAGGCTTCCGCCATCGTCAGCCCGGTCAGTGCGACGCGCAGACGGTTACCCGGTGGCTCGTTCATCTGACCGTAGACCATGGCCACCTTGTCGAGAACGTTGGAATCCTTCATCTCGTGATAGAAGTCGTTCCCTTCACGGGTCCGCTCACCCACACCGGCGAACACGGACAGACCCGAGTGTTCCTTGGCGATGTTGTTGATGAGTTCCATCATGTTCACGGTCTTGCCCACGCCGGCACCGCCGAACAGGCCGACCTTGCCGCCCTTCGCGAAGGGGCACAGCAGGTCGATGACCTTGATGCCGGTTTCCAGCAGCTCGGTCGTGCCCGACAGTTCGTCGTAGGCCGGTGCATCGCGGTGGATGCCCCACTTTTCGTCGCACTTGACGTCGCCGGCTTCGTCCACCGGGTTGCCAAGCACATCCATGATGCGACCCAGGGTGCCCGTGCCAACAGGTACGGAAATTGCCGCGCCGGTGTTGGA
>JBFHON010000207.1:0-5519 GCA_041593295.1 Oceanococcaceae bacterium
CCAGCCAGTTCATGCCGTGGGCTTCGGCGCCGACCAGAACCTCGTCACGGTGGTTGATTATGGCGTCAAGAATCCCGTGGGCAACGGCCTCCGGGCCCAGGTTCCTGCGCGCATAGAGAGCCGAGGCGCGTGCGCGTTTGGCCTGTTCGCCTTGCGCACCCTCGCCGACGAAGCGTGAGCGGTCGGTGATGCCGGTGTTGATCACCCCCGGACAGACACTGATGACCTGAATGCCGGCGTCGGCCAGTTCGGCACGGATGCAGTCGGTGAGCATGCGCACGGCCGCCTTGGTGGTGGAATAGGCACTCATGGTGCGGCTGGGCGCAAAGGCCGCGGCGGATGCGACATTGACGATGACCCCGCCGTTGTGGGCGTCACGCATCATCTGGCCCCAGCGCCGGGAGCCGTGAATGACGCTCCACAGGTTCACCCCGAGGATGCGCTCCCAGTCCTGTTCCTGGGTGTCCAGAAATCGCCCGGCCATGCCGATGCCGGCGTTGTTGACCAGGATGTCCGGTGTGCCTTCCCGGGCGGCAGTACTGGCGACCAGGTCGTCCCACTGGGCAGACTGGCTGACATCCATGACCTGCCCGCGGGCGCTGACGCCCTGCTCGCGAGCCTGGGCCAGCGTGTCTTCGAGTGCGTCCGCGTTGATGTCCGTGCCGATCACATCGGCACCCTCCTGTGCCAGCGTGAGCAGGGTCTGGCGCCCGATGCCGTTGCCGGCGCCGGTCACCACGGCCAGCTTGCCGGTCAGGGGCTTGCGCGGACCGCTGACGCGGCGGCGGGCCAGGGCGGGCGGTGCGGCATTGTCCGCCTGGCCGGAGGCGATGAACTGCACGAAGCGTTGCACGCGGCTGGCGACCCATTCCGGGTGACTGACCGGTAGCCAGTGGCCGGCGTCCACCTCTTCCCGCCACAGGCGGTCGGTCCAGCGATGCAGGTCATCCAGCAGTTCGGGTGTGACGAAGGGGTCGTTGCGGGGCACCAGCAGCTGGACCGGGACGCGGGTATGGCGTTGGCGCGGGGTGGACAGGCGTTGCAGCATGTTGGCGCGGTACAGCCGGATGCCGACCGCACCATCCTTGCGCTGACTGGGGTTGGTGTGGGGTGTGGCCATGCCTTCGAGCCGTTGCTGCAGGTGGGGCCAGTAGCGGTCGAGGCCCCGGTTCCAGAGGGTCGGGGCGATGCCGGGGATCTGGAAGGCAGCGATGTACCAGGAGTGCAGCAACTGTCCGGCCACCTGGCCCAGGCTGGCGGGTCTGCCGCTCTTTACGCGCTGGCGGGCCCACTCGCCGACATGGTCCAGGCAGGGGCCGGAGATGCTGGTGAAGGAGGCAATACGTGCGGCCATCGCCGGATCGGTCACCGGCTCCCAGGACTGGATGGAACCCCAGTCGTGGGCGACCACATGCACCGGGGTGTCGGGGCTGACACTGTCGATCACGGCGGCAAAGTCCCTCGCCAGTTCGCTCAATGCATAGTCGCGCACCCGCGCCGGCGCATCGGATTGTCCGGCGCCGCGGACGTCGTAGGCAACAACATGGAAGTGGGCGGCCAGCAGGGCGGCGGTCGCGTCCCAGACATGGCTGCTGTCCGGGTAGCCATGGACAAGAACGACCGTGGGCTGCTGCCCATGTCCCCATTCCCGCAGGTGCAGCTTGATCCCGTTGGCGGTGATGAATCGCGACGTCGCTGCCGCGGCTGTCGGGTGTTCTGGCATGGTTTGCTCGATGCTATTCATTAATGTGACATCAAACAATGTAATTATTTTTCCGGCACTTTGCAATGCGCAGCTTCAGCGGGCGTCGGCAGGGCTCCGCGGCTTGTGGCCCAGCTGGTCGACACGCTCGCCGAGGGTATTGCGAATGGCCACATCCAGGGCCCAGCCCATTTCCGATGCGACCACCCGGTCGACCAGGCTGCGCAGGTGCCCGACGATGTCCTCGATGTGGGGGCGCTGGCTGGCGGGGGATGCGCTGCCGTCCGGAGCCTGAGCAACCAGCCCCAGGGTGGCATTGGCAGCCGCCTGCAGGTGCGTGCGCAGGTTGCCCACGATGTGCAGCAGGTCCATCAGCGGAAATCCCAGCTCGACCAGCGTCGCTGCGGCCTGGACCATGGTCGGGCGGGGCGCCACGAAATGATCGCCCTGGAGATGCAGGTATTGCAGGGCCAGGGCCCGGTCGATCACTGTCGCTGTCAGCTGCTTGCCGAACATGTTGCGCAGGTCGGTCAGGCTGTACTGCATCGGCATTTCCGCGCTGAACGGCTTCAGCAGGGCCGTGTCGATGCCGAGGATGCTGTCGAGGTTTCCGCCGCTCTGCCAGGCGGTCATCATCTCTTCTATGTTGTCCAGGCTGTACCCGCGCTGCAGCAGTTCGTTGATGATGCGCAGGCGCGCGGCGTGCACCTCCGAGTAGATTCCGAGGTTGTCGCGACGATCCGGGGACGGCAACAGATTCCGGTTCCGGTAGCAGCGGATATTGCTGACGGTCGTGCCGGTCTCCGCGGCCAGTTCGTGGATGGTGTATTCCGCAGGCACGGCGCCCCGGGCAGCGAGGAGCTTGCCGGCGCGGGGCAGCGGTGTGCTGCCAGTGTCCATCAGTCGCATGGAATCCTTTCCTTCATGAACGCGAGTCGGAGCCCGGGTCAGGCGGGTCGGCCGCACCGGGTGATGTGCCGGCTGCGGATCGACGGTTCAGCACCTTCGCCAGCGCCCAGGCCGACGCAAAGCTGCCGATGATGAAAAGAACGATCCCCGCGAGCAGCCACCAGCCACTCATGGGGCCAGCGACGGCGCGTCGTCCTTGCCCGGAGTCGGCTCGCTCTGCGGCAGCTGGGGCACGGTATTGGTGCCGGTGGCCACCCGGTATCCGGTTGCAAACTCCTCGCTGCGCGTATCCGCGACGGTGACATCACTGACGTACCACCATTCGCCGACCATGGCTTCCGGGGTCACGTCGAGGATCATGTAGCCGCGGCGGACGCCATCCACGTAGCGCAGGTGCGGGTTGACCAGACGCAGTGCCGATACGGTCTGCGGGAGGGTTTCCGGGATCAGCGGGATGATTTCCTCCAGCCCGGGTGAGGTGACGCTGGTGCAGACGAACTCCACTGCCTTCGAGCCATCCCCGGTCACCGGGTTGTAGGCGCTGACATCGTCCGGGTCCTGGGTGACATCCATGGCCCAGGAGGTGTGAATGTCGCCGGTCAGCACCACCACGTCGTCAATGCCGCCGGCTTCGATGTGATCCAGGATTTCCAGCCGTTCGCCCGGGTATCCGTCCCACTGGTCCGGGTTGAAGTAGACGTCCTGAATGCCGGTCGCATCGTTGAGCGGGGTGGTGGTGAACTTGAGCTGTCCCATCATGACCTGCTGGCCGATCACCTTCCACTGGCCGCTGGCGTTGCTCAACGCGTCCTTGAGGAAGGTCATCTGTTCCGGCCCGATGAGCTGACGTTCATAGTCCGGGACCAGCGCATCGGCGCAGAGCGGGATCGGAGACTCGGAAAGGACCGGCTCGGTGCATTCGATTTCGTCATCCCGGTCATACAGGCGGGTGTCGAGCAGGGTGAGGTCCAGCAGGTCACCCATGGCGAAGCGGCGCCAGATGCGGTTGACGTTGCCCGGCTCGGGGTAACGGATTGGCATCCATTCGTCATAGGCCTGCTGCGCCCAGGCCTTGCGCTGCTGGTAGTCCCCCTCATCGGGCTGGTGGTTGTTGGCACTGTCGCGGCGGGAGTTGTCGCAGACCTCGTGGTCATCCCAGATGGTGATGAAGGGGTGCTGCCGGTGGACCTCCATCAGGTCGGCGTCACGCTTGTACTGGTTGTGGCGGGTGCGGTAGTCGGCCAGCGTGGTGATCTCGGTGCCGGGCTCATAGCTGCGGGTGGTGCCGTACTCGTCGTTGGCATATTCGTAGATGTAGTCGCCCAGGTGCAGGACGACATCCAGGTCGGCGCGCTGGGCGAGGAAGTGATAGGCGTGAAAGTAGCCATGCGCCAGACTGGAACAGGAAACCAGCCCCAGGCGCAGATGGTCGACGGAGCCGGTGGGCAGCGTGCGGGTGCGGCCGAGGGGGGATTCCACGCCTTCGGACTCGAAGCGGTAGTAGTAGGTCGTCGCCGGTGCCAGTCCGTCGGCGTCGATCTTGACCGTGAAGTCACGAGCGGCAGTCGCGCTGCTGGTGTAGGTCTGCACGATCTGGTTCATTTCCGGGTCGTTGTAGACCCGGACCGTGACCGGCACCGCATCGGTTTCGAGGTCCGCCGGGGTGACCCGGGTCCACAGGATGACCCGGTCAGCCAGTGGGTCGCCGGAGGCGACGCCATGCAGGAACGCGACCTTGGCATTCCCGTCGGGTTGCGGCGCGGTGGACGACTGGCCCTGGTTGCCGCAGCCCACCAGCAAACTCCCGCCGGCCACGGTCGCGGATTGACGAAGGAAGTCGCGGCGGCTCAATCCGGCGCGTCGGCGTATACGTTTACCCATGGCTGTCTCCCAGAGTTGCGGGCTTGTCTGGCCGTGATTGTACGTCGTGGTGAGCAACGCATCGCGGCCCTGTGGCATGGTGGTCGCATGTAGTAAATAATTACGTCTTGCAATCAGGAGCAAAATATGGCGACGTTGGATGAATTCATCAGCGCAATCTACCGCCACGGGGTAGATCAGCCGGACGGTGATTTTCGTCAGTGGGCGCTCGCCGAATTGCAGCAACTGATCCCGTTTGATGCCGCGATCTGGGGCTCGGGCCCGATCAGCAAGCCGCGCTTCCATACCGTCAGTACCTTCAATCTGCCACGGGATTTCGCGCGCGCCCTCGAGGAGACCATGCAGGACAACCCCCTGCTGCCGGCCATCGGCGAGCGACCCGGGGTGCCGATTTCGATGGACGAGGTCTTTGCGGATCGCAAGTTCTTTCGTTCCCCCCTCTATCGCACAACCTTCCAGCCCTTCGGCATCGAGCGCATCCTGTCCAGCCACACGGTCGAGCCGCGTAGCGGCCTGCACACGCTGCTGACCATTTACCGCTCCGACCGCAAGCAGAAATTCACCGCGGAAGAAAAGGCGGTCCAGACCCGTGCGATCTACCACCTGATCCATGCGGCCGCACAGGCCTTTTTCCTGGCCGTGACCCGGCCCTGCGCCAACACCACACGCGAGTTCGGTGCGGTCTGCGACCGGGAAGGCGTTTTTCACGAGGTCGAGGAATCCTTTCTGGACCTGCTCGACGAGAACTTCCCGCAGCGGCCGCAGAACCGTCTCCCTTTCGTGCTGCCGCAGGTGGGTTTTGCGGGGACCATCGAGGGCATGTTCATTCAGGCCGAGCCCTTTGACGACATGACCCTGCTGCGCGCACGCACGACAACGCCGCTGGACCAGCTCACCGACCGTGAGCGGGACGTGGTCGAACAGGATAGCGACGGCCTGTCCGCCAAGGCCATTGGCCGCGACCTGGGGCTGGCGCCGTCAACGGTTTCCACGCACCTGTACCGGGCCTACCGCAAGCTCGGTGTCG
>JBFHON010000208.1:0-5500 GCA_041593295.1 Oceanococcaceae bacterium
CGGGGCGGTTCAGGCGCACATGGGCAACATGCCCGTCCCGTTCGATGGTCAGCACTTCAGACATGGGGGCATACACAGGAATACCAGCCCGGAGTATGCCAAGGGCTGCGCATGGCGGGTTACTATTCAACGAACAGATCGCAACGAGACTCGGCCATGAGCCAATACACTGCCCGCATCGCCGGCCTGGGGATGTACGTACCCGATCAGGTGGTGACCAACCACGACCTCGCGGACATGATGGAGACCAGTCACGACTGGATCGTCGAACGCTCCGGCATCGAGGAACGACGCTGGGTGGTTCCCGGGGAGCAAGGTGGCTATGACCTCGCCACCCATGCCTCGCGGCAGGCCCTGGAAGACGCCGGGATCGAAGCCGGTGACATCGATTGCATCATTTACGCCACGCTCTCCCCGGACCACTTCTTCCCCGGCGGCGGGGTCTTCCTCGGACGCGAACTGGGCATTCCCGGCATCCCCGCCTACGACATCCGGCAGCAGTGCTCCGGCTTTGTCTATGGCCTGGAAATGGCCAACGCCTTCATCGCCAGCGGCCAGTACCAGAACATTCTGCTGGTGGGTTCCGAAACGCACTCGCCGGCCCTCGACAAGACCACCCGCGGCCGAACCATTACCGTCCTGTTTGGCGATGGCGCCGGCGCGGCGGTGATCCGGCGCTCGGACTCGGAACAGCACCGCATCCTGGGTTCGGAAATGCACTCCGATGGCAGCGATGCCGAAGCCCTGTGGATGCCCTACCCCACCTTCCGTCAGGCGGAACTGCTGACCAAGGACGACATCGACGCCGGCCGGCAATACCCGACGATGGAAGGCCAGCGCGTGTTCAAAAGCGCGGTGCGGCGGATGCCCGAGGTCATTCACTCGATGCTCGGCAAGCACAACCTGACGGTGGACGACATCGACATGCTGATCCCGCATCAGGCCAACCTGCGAATCAACGAGATGGTTGCCAAGCTGCTGCGCATCAACCCCGACAAGGTGCACAACAATATCCAGAAATACGGCAATACCACGGCTGCCACCATCCCGATGTGCCTGAAGGAAGCGCGCGACCTGGGCAAGGTCAAGCCGGGCGACCTGGTCTGCTGCGTAGCCTTTGGCGCCGGCTTCACCTGGGGCGCGGTGCTGCTGCGGTACTGATCGTCCGCAACCCGTCACCGGGTTGCGTGCAATAAAAAAAGGCCGACGAGAACGTCGGCCTTTTTCGTGGGTGCTGTCTTTACGCTCAGGCGGAAGTCAGTTCCTCGATACTGACGTCGAACATGCCATCCGCCCCAGCAGCGACCCGTTCCAGCAGGCCGTGTACCTCGGGCAGGATGCGCCGTGCGAAGAACTGACCGGTGACCTTCTTGGTCTTGCGGAAAGTCTCGTCCGGGTGGTTTTCGACAGCCTTGAGCATGCGCAGCCAGTAATAGCCGATGGCGACCAGCGCAAAGGCACGCTGGAATTCCACCGCGCCGGCTCCGGCATGGTTCGCATCGCTGTTGAAGGTCTCGCGCATGGCCACGGTCGCTTCCCGCAGTTCTGCCAGTGCCTTGGCCAGCGGCTTGGCCAGGAAGTCGTAGTCCGCCCCGAGTTCGGCAATGGCCGCATCGGCACGCTGGAAGAACAGCTCACCCATGGCGCCGCCTTTCAACTGCAGCTTGCGACGCACCAGGTCCATGGCCTGAATGCCGTTGGTGCCTTCGTACAGGCACAGGATCTTGGAGTCCCGGACGATCTGCTCGACGCCGTGCTCCTTGATGAAACCGTGGCCACCGAATACCTGAATGGCATCCAGACCGTTTTCCACACCGAGGTCGGTGCAGAATGCCTTGACCAGCGGCGTGAACAGCTCAACCCAGTCGTTGGCCTCGACGCGTGCCGCCTCATCGGAGTGACCGTGGGCAAGGTCCACGTGCACGGCAATGTCGTAGGCCATGGCGCGTGCGCCTTCGGTCAGCGCCTTCATTTTCAGCAGGGTACGGCGCACATCCGGGTGATCGGCGATCGGGCCATCACCACCGGTCAGCGTCTTGCCCTGCACCCGTTCCTTGGCGTACTGCATGGCCGATTGCAAGGCCAGTTCCGCCTGACCCAGACCCTGATAACCCACCATGATGCGGGCCAGGTTCATCATCGTGAACATGTTCATGATGCCGCGGTTCTGGGTACCCACCAGGTAGCCCTCGGCCTCATCAAAGGCCATGACGCAGGTCACCGACGCATTGATGCCCATCTTGTGCTCGATGGCCTGGCACTTGACCGGGTTGCGCTCGCCCAGGCTGCCATCGGCATTCACCTTGTACTTGGGCACCACGAAGGTCGACAGGCCTTTCACGCCATCCGGAGAGTCGGTGCAGCGTGCCAGCACGTAGTGGACGATGTTGTCCGCCATGCCGTGCTCGCCAGAGGTGATGAAGATCTTCATCCCGCTGATCTTGTAGCTGCCGTCCGGCTGCTTTTCCGCACGGGTCTTCACCGCGCCCAGGTCGGAGCCGGCCTGCGGCTCGGTCAGGCACATGGTGCCGGTCCACTCGCCGGTGCCCAGCTTTTCCAGGTAAATCTGCTTCAGCTCATCCGATGCGTGCGCATTGAGGGCCTCGAAGCAACCGATGGTCAGCCCCGGGTACAGGCCAAAGGCCACGTTGGAGCCGCAGATCATCTCGTCGACAACCTTGCTCAGCGTGTACGGCAGTCCCTGCCCGCCCCATTCCGGGTCATTCGACAGCCCGACCCAGCCGGACTCCCAGAAATCGCGGTAGGCCTCGGAAAAACCGCTCGGCACGGTGACTTCGCCGTCGGCCAGCTTGCAGCCTTCCTGGTCACCCGAGGTCCGCAGGGGCCACAGCTTTTCCTCGGCAAAGCGGGAGGCTTCATCAATCACGCCATCCACGATATCCGGCGTGGCTTCGGCAAACTTTTCGAAAGCCGTCAGCTGGTTGATGTTGAGGACGTCGTTGAGGACAAAGCGCATTTCGCGCTGAGGGACTTTGTAGGTCGCCATGCGAGGATCCGGCTGTGGGAATTAGCCGCTGATTTTAGCATCGACCGACCTAGCTCCAGCCAAACTCCTTCAGCTTGCGGGTCAGGGTGTTGCGCCCCCAGCCCAGACGTCTTGCGGCTTCCTGGCGGTGGTCGTCGCACTGGTCGAGTGCGAACCGGGCCATCAACTGCTCGACCCGGCTGACGGCTGCCGGGACCAGGTCGTTATCCCCGTTATCCCACTTGGCCTGCGCCCATTGCAGCATGGCGCCTTCCCAGCCTCCGGGAGCGGCCGAACCCGGCGCAGCCGCAGCTTCGGCAGGGCTCGCCGCTCTGGCCTGGACGGCAGCACCCGCGGTCTGCGCCAGCAGTTCCTCGGGCAGGTCTTCCAGATGCACCTGCTGGCCGGGGGCCATGACGGTGATCCAGCGGCAGAAATTTTCCAGCTGGCGAACGTTGCCGGGCCAGTCGTATTGCGCCAGCCGCGACTGGGTATCCGGCAGCAACTGCTTGACCTCGGTTTCCAGTTCGGCCGCGGTACGGGTCAGGAAATGACGCAGCAGCAGCGGAATGTCTTCCTTGCGCTCGCGCAGGCTGGGGGTGCGGATCCGGATCACGTTCAGACGGTGGAAGAGATCTTCGCGGAAACGCCCGGCGTTGACGGCCTCCTCCAGGTTCTGGTTGGTCGCCGCGACGATGCGCACATCGACCTTGACCGGGATATGCCCGCCGACGCGATAGAACTGGCCGTCGGCGAGTACACGCAGCAGGCGTGTCTGCAGGTCCGGCGGCATTTCGCCGATTTCATCGAGGAACAGGGTGCCGCCATCGGCCTGCTCGAAGCGGCCGGCGCGTTGCGCGGTGGCGCCGGTAAAGGCGCCGCGCTCGTGACCGAAAAACTCGGACTCCATCAGGTCCTTGGGGATCGCCGCAGTGTTGATGGCGATGAAGGGCTGCTGGGCGCGGGGGCTGTGGGCATGCAACGCGCGGGCAACCAGTTCCTTGCCGGTTCCGGACTCACCCGTGATCAGTACGGTGATCTGTGACTTGGCCAGCCGGCCGATGGCCCGAAACACTTCCTGCATTGCCGGCGCTTCGCCAACAATCTGCGCGGTGGCCGGAATCTCTTCCTCGACGTTGGCGACCACGGCCACCGACTGCCCCGCGCGCTGGACCAGTTCCACCGCGTCATCGACATCGAAAGGCTTGGGAAGGTATTCGAAGGCACCGCCCTTGTACGCGGCCACGGCGGCGTCAAGGTCGGAATGGGCGGTCATCACGATCACCGGCAGTTCCGGATCACGCTCGTGCACCCGGGACAGCAACTCCAGGCCATCGATGCCCTTCATGCGGATGTCGGTCATGATGACATCCGGGCGGGACTCATCCAGGGCGTCGAGCATTTCGACCGCACCGGGGAAAGCTTCGACGTTCAGATCCGCACTGCGCAGAGCCCGCTCGAGCACCCAGCGAATCGAGTCGTCGTCGTCCACTACCCACACATTCAAGCTCATTTTTCCTCCGTCATTTCCAGCCGTTTTACAGGGAGGTAAATTGAAAAGACCGTGTCACCCGGTCGGCTCTCGCACTCGATGAGTCCACCGTGATTTCTCACCAGATTCTGAGCAATAGCAAGACCCAGGCCACTTCCTTCGGCGCGGGTCGTCACCATCGGGTAAAAGATCTTTTCGAGCATGGCCGCGGGGATGCCCGGGCCGGTGTCGCAGACGTCGACCCGCAGCACCAGGCGATGACGCTTGCCACCGATGGTGAACTGGCGCACCGCACGGGTGCGCAGCAGCACGCGCCCTTCCTCTTCCTCGCCCATGGACTCCAGTGCGTTCACACCGATGTTCAGCAGGGCCTGGATCAACTGCTCCGGGTCAGCCGAAATTTCCGGCAGGCTGGGGTCGTAATCGCGCTCGATGTGGATGTTGCGCTGGGCCTGTGCCTCCAGCAGCGCACGCACATGCTCGAGCACCACGTGGATGTTGGTGATCTTCAGCGGAACCGGTCGGCTGGGCCCCAGCAGACGATCCACCAGATCCTGCAGGCGATCGGCTTCACGGATGATGACGCCGGTAAATTCCCGCAGGTCCTCCGATGGCAACTCGCGCTCCAGCAACTGTGCCGCCCCGCGCAGCCCGCCCAGCGGGTTCTTGATCTCGTGGGCGAGGCCACGAATCATCTCGTGATTGACCTCCTGCTGTTGCCACTGCGCATCTTCGCGGGAGATGCGGTGCGGCCGGTCGCGGGTGGAAAACTCGAGGATCAGGGCCCCGTCGCGAATCGGCGTGATCGACACATCGGCCAGCAGACGCTTCAGGGTGCCATTGCTGTGAACCAGCCGGACATCGCGTGCCATGAAGACCTCGCGATTCTTCTGCGCCTTGTCCACCTGACTGGCCAGAACCTTGATCGCGGGCAACACCTGATAGAGGTCCGAACCGCAGGCAAAGCCGGCACTGACGCCGAACAGCATTTCGGCGGCCGGGTTCATGCGCTCGACCACCCG
>JBFHON010000209.1:0-5489 GCA_041593295.1 Oceanococcaceae bacterium
ACGGCGGCCCGCGCGGCGGACCCGGCCGTCATTCAGGTCAATGTCGGGCTGGCCGCCAGTCACCAGCATGTGCTGATTGCGATGAGCGACGGCACGCTGGCGGCCGACGTGCGGCCCATGACGCGGCTCAACGTCAGCGTCGTGGTCGAGCGCAATGGTCTGCGCGAAAGCGCCCACAGCGGTGGCGGAGGCCGCTACGGGCTGGATGAACTGCTGCAACGCATGGACCCGGCCGAGGTTGCGCGTGAGGCCGTGCGTCTGGCCATGCTGCGACTGGAAGCCGACCCCGCACCGGCGGGCACCTTCCCGGTGGTGCTGGGGCCAGGCTGGCCGGGGGTGCTGCTGCACGAGGCCGTGGGGCACGGCCTGGAAGGCGATTTCAACCGCAAGGGCAGTTCGGTGTATGCCGGGCGTGTCGGCGAGCAGGTGGCGTCTGCGCTGGTGACCGTTGTGGACGATGGTTCCATTCCCGAGCGCCGTGGTTCGTTGACGGTGGATGACGAAGGCATTGCCGGTCAGCGCAATGTGCTGATCGAAAAGGGCATCCTGAAGGGCTACATGCAGGACAAGCTGAACGCCAGGCTGTCCGGTGTGGCGCCAACCGGCAACGGGCGGCGCGAGTCCTTCGCGCACCTGCCGATGCCGCGGATGACCAATACCTTCATGGAGGCCGGGGACAGTGACCCCGGCGAAATCATCGCCAGCGTGGAGAACGGCATTTTTGCCAAGAACTTCGAAGGCGGGCAGGTTGATATCACCTCCGGAAACTTTGTCTTCACGGCCGCCGAGGCCTACCGGATCGAGAATGGCCGCATTACCCGGCCACTGAAAGGCATGACGCTGATCGGCAACGGACCGCGGACGCTGGAGCAGATCAGCATGGTTGGCAACGACCTGGAACTGGACCCCGGCATTGGCGTTTGCGGCAAGGACGGGCAAAGTGTTCCGGTCGGGGTCGGTCAGCCCACGCTGAAGGTCGATGCCCTGACGGTCGGCGGAACCGCCTGAGTCCCGGGCCCCCGCCCCGTTTTGCCGGAGCCGCACACTGCGGGAAGGAGTGCCGCCATCGAGACCCTGATGAACGACTGGCTGGCCAGTCACGAGACGCTCGCCTTGTGGCTGGTGCCGGCGTTTGCCTTTCTGGAGGCCTGCTTCGGAATCGGCATCTTTGTTTCGGGTGCGTTTCTGGTCCTCGTCAGTTCGGTGGTACTGGCGCGGGAACTGGCACCCATCGAGGTGATCGTGCTGCTGGGCTTTTGCGGAGCGGTCGCCGGGGACCATGTGGGCTTTCACATTGGGCGCTGGCTGGGGCCCCGCTTTCATCACCTGGGGCTGGTGAAGCGCCACCGCAGCAAGATCGACAAGGCCGAGAACATGATTCGCCGCAGTGGTGCGGTGGCGATATTCGTCGGACGCTTCATCCCGGCGATCCGCAGCATGCTCCCGGCGATGCTCGGCATCAGCGGCTTTCCGGCCTGGCGTTACAGTGCGCTCGATCTGTGCGCCTGCGCCGTCTGGGCGCTAGCTCTGGGGGTGATCGTCACCGGAACCGGCAAGCTGCTCTGAGCCATGCCTGAATTGCCCGAGGTCGAAACCACCCGGCGTGGCATTGCGCCGGCCGTCACCGGTCAGCGCATCGCATCGCTGGTGGTGCGCAACCCGCGTCTGCGCTGGCCGGTGCCGGGCGATCTGGCCGATCAGCTGGTTGATCAGCCGGTGCTGTCCGTGAGCCGCCGCGCCAAGTACCTGCTGCTGAACCTGCCGCAGGGCAGTGTGCTGGTGCATCTGGGGATGTCGGGTGCGTTGCGGGTGGTGCGTGCCGACACGCCGCTACGCAAGCATGACCATCTGGATTTCGTGTTCAGCCCGGACGTGGTGCTGCGCTTCCATGACCCGCGGCGGTTTGGCTGTGTGCTGTGGCAACCGGCCGGGGAGGTCCACCCGCTGCTTGCTGGCCTGGGGCCGGAGCCGCTGGGGGCGGAGTTTTCCGGCGCGCGGTTGCATGCGCTGTCGCGCAAGCGCAAAAGTGCCGTCAAGCCTTTCCTGATGGATCAGGCGGTGGTGGTCGGTGTGGGCAACATCTACGCTACTGAAGCCCTGTTCCGGGCCGGAATCGACCCGCGGCGTGCGGCGGGTCGGGTCAGCCTGGAGCGGTATGAAAAACTGGCCCAGGCGGTGCGTGAGGTCCTCGCCGAGTCCATCGAACGGGGCGGAACGACGCTGCGGGACTACGTGAACCCGCAGGGCACGCCGGGCTGGTTTGCGCTGCAGCTGGCGGCCTACGAACGCGCCGACGAGCCGTGTCCGCGTTGCCAGACGCCGATCCGGCGGGTGGTGCTGGGGCAGCGGGCGAGTTACTACTGCCCCGGCTGCCAGCGCTGACAGCCGGGCCGTAGCCCGCGGGTCAGAGGGTGCGCGCCAGCTTGCCCAGGCCGCGGCTGATGCCGGTTTCGAGCACGCTGCGCACCGCCGTGCCCAGCAGGGCCGGGAAGGTCTCGAAGCCAATGCTCCAGGTCACTTCGCAGCCGGTGTCGGTGGGGCGGAAGCGCACTTCACCCTGATGCTTGCGGACCGGGCCGCCGAACCGGGTGATCCGGTAGGCCACACGCTGGTTGGTCTCGTACTCGGTGACCGTTTCCTGGGTGCCCAGCGGGGCCGGGCCGATACGGCGAACCGAGCCCACCCCGTTGACATCGCCCTGGCCGTCGCGGATGCGGCGCACCGGCAGGCCGAGGACGGCACCCAGCCCGTTGTGGTCGGACAGGGCCGCGAACACGCGCTCGACCGGGGTGTTGAAGGACTGCGTGATGCTGATTTTCTGGCGGGTCATGGGCGCGATTCGGGGATGAGAAAGACCGCAAAGATAACGCAATGGCTGTTGCGGTGGAGCCTGCAGGGGCCGCACAGGCCGCGTACCATCGCGCACATGATTCGTTCGTTGTTTTCTGTTTCCACCCTGCTGCTTGGTGCGGCATTTCTGCTGTGCGGCGTCGGGGTTCTGAACACCCTGCTGGCCCTGCGGGGCAGCATCGAAGGCTTCAGTCCCGGAATGGTCGGGGTGGTGCTTTCCAGCTATTTCGCCGGTTTCCTGCTCGGTACCTGGCTGGGGCCGCGGGTGATCGGCCGGGTCGGTCACATTCGCAGCTTTGCGCTGTTCTCGGCGCTGGCCAGCAGTGCCACGCTGGTCCATGTGCTGTGGATCGACCCCCTGGTCTGGGTGATCCTGCGCATCATTGCCGGTGTGGCAATGGTCGGCCTGTATACGGTGATCGAGAGCTGGCTGAATGTGGTCGCCCCGCGGGAAAGCCGCGGGCAGGTTTTCGCTTCCTACATGCTGGTGAACTTCCTGGCATTGGCTGCCGGTCAGGTGCTGCTGATGAAAATGGATGTCAGCGGCTTCGGCCTGTTCGCCATCGCTTCCATCCTGATCACCCTGTCGCTGGCGCCCGTCGTGCTGACCGGGCTGCATCAGCCACCGGTGGTCCCGGTGCCCCGGTATGCGGCCTCGCGGATGTTGCGCGATGCACCGCTGGGGGCGGTGGGTGCACTGTTCAGCGGTCTGGCCACGGCGGCCGTCTGGGGCATGGTTCCGTTGATGGCCCAGGCGCTGGGTTACTCCGGAGAAAGCATTGCTCGCCTGATGGTGGTGATGATTCTCTGCGGCGGTCTGGCGCAGATACCGGCCGGCCACCTGGGCGACCGTTTCGACCGGCGGATCGTGCTGCTGACCCTGAGCGCGCTGGCTGCCCTCGCCAGTCTGGCGCTGGCCTGGGCGGTGCGCAGCGGTGCGGGGGAGGAATCCGTCATTCTGGCCCTGGCGGTGCTGGGCGGCGCCGGTTTCTGTGTGTATTCGGCCTGCGTGGCGCTGGTCAATGACCACCTGCACCACAACGACATCGTGCCCGCCGCTTCGACGCTGCTGCTGGTACACGGTATCGGCGCGGTCGCCGGACCCTTGCTCGCCGGTGTGGCCATGCAGCATTACGGACCGCTGGGGCTGGCTGTGCACTTTGTGGCGGCGTGGGGCCTGCTGACGCTGTACGCCCTGTGGCGGACCGTGGTCGCGGATCGCTCGGTGCGCCAGCGTCACGGACTGTTGTGGATTCTGCGCACCAGCCCCGTCGCGCTGGAGCTGCTGGACGACGACATCAGCTAGGCAATCAACCGCTTGCCAGTCCATTCCGCCTGCGCCCGCCAGCAGCCTGCTGCTGCAGTGCCTGCCTGCGGGTAGCGAATTTGGCAATAATGCCGGCAGTCTGATGCGTCGCCTCGGACGGCCTGGCCTCAGGCAACCTGTTTTTCGATGGAGCTGAATTGATGACGAATTCCTGTGACGTGGCCGTAATCGGCGGCGGACCGGCGGGTTCCACGGCCGCCCGGATGCTGGTCGGCATGGGCTGGAAGGTGTGTCTGTTCGAGAAGGCGCGGCATCCGCGATTCCATATCGGAGAATCGCTGCTGCCGATGAATCTGCCGCTGTTCGAAGAACTTGGTGTGCTCGACGAAGTCAGGAAGATCGGGGTGTTCAAACCGGGGGCGGAGTTTTACGACCCCGAGCCGGGACGCGAGCCGCACCGCTTTTATTTCCGGGATTCGCTCGACAAGAATTACCCCCACGCCTATCAGGTGCGCCGTTCAGAGCTGGACGAGCTGCTGCTGCGCAATGCGGAAGAGGCCGGTGTGGATGTTCGCGAAAATACCCGCGTCAAGGCTGTGGAGTTCGCCGCGGACAACAGTGCCACCCTGCAGGTGCAGCCCGGCGAGGGGAGTGCGCAGGAATGGAAGGCGCGCTTCGTGGTCGACGCCTCCGGGCGGGACACGCTGCTGGCCAATCAGTTGGGCATCAAGCACAAGGACATGCGCCACGGCAGCGCGGCCGTGTTCGGGCATTTCCGCAACGTCCCGCGCTATAGCGGAGAAGACGGCGGGCTGATCAGCATCAGCTGGTTCGAGCATGGCTGGATCTGGATCATTCCCTTGCCCGACGGGATCACCAGCATTGGCGCGGTTTGTGACCCGGAATATTTGCGCTCCCGCGACTGTCCGCCCGAAGAGTTTCTGCGCAAGACCCTGGCCATGGCGCCGCCGCATGTGCGCGAGCGCTTTGCCGACATGGAAACGGTGGGGAACGTTCAGGCCACCGGCAACTATTCCTACAGTGCCGGTGAGATGGTGTTTCCCGGCGCCATCCTGGTCGGGGATGCCTGGGCATTTGTCGACCCGGTGTTTTCCAGCGGTGTGCTGATGGGCATGCGCGGGGCCATGTACGGCTCGCGCTATGTGGATGCGATGCTGCGCGGCGACGCACAGGAGGCCGCACAGCGGCAGGCCGAGTTCGAGCGCATCAACCGGCGCAGCGTCGGGGTCTTCCGCTGGATGATCGCGCGCTTCAATTCCCCGGCCTTGCGGCACCTGTTCCGCAACCCGCATAACCCGCTTCGGGTGCAGGAAGCCGTGACCTCGATGCTGGCCGGTGACGTGGACCGGCG
>JBFHON010000210.1:0-5467 GCA_041593295.1 Oceanococcaceae bacterium
CCCCATCGAAAAGCACATCCCGCGTATCGATCAGTTCGCCATTGGTGCGCAGGAAATGCGCCTTGTGACAGCGGCCGCGCGGGTCCTTGGCGTCATTGTCATGCGGATCCACACCGTCCTGTGGCGGCACATTGCTCACCGGAGGAATCTCGGCGAACCCGCCCCTGTTCATGTCGAACAGCACCAGTGCACTGCCCTGGGTCTGCCCGGGGTTGCTGTAGTCCAGCGTTTCCAGCCCCCAGCCCGGGGTCACGTCAGGATGGCGTTTCTCCTGTCCGAGCTCGATCCGGGCCCGCTCGTTGATGGAACCATCCCAGGGGATGCCCATCGTGCGGGCCATGACATCCGCACTCCACGGCGTCACCTGGTGATCCCCAAACTGCGGGTCCAGCTTGGCCACATTGGCCGGGCCACCAAATGCGCTGTTGTCCACGATGTGATGCGCATAGCCGTTGTTCTCGGACCGGTCCCAGAGCATCTGCATCAGGCTGAACAGCACGTTGCGGTCCAGTTCGTCGGTGTAGGACAGGTACAGCGGGATGGAGTACAGGTCGAAATCCACCGACCGCCGCAGCAGCATCGAGTAGTTCATGCCCAGGGAGCCAAGAACACCGCGCTTGACGTCCTTGGATACCGCCAGGAATGCACCACCGACGATGCCACCCTGGCTGTTTCCGTCATAGAAGATTTCCCGCGGGTCATACAGGGGCTTGCCGTCATCGTCCTGGAATGCCGGGTCCGTCAGGAAGCCCTGCTCCGAGCGCAACGCGCGCGCCAGCGCGACGTAATTCAGCAGCCCCTGCTGGGAAGCATCCGGCACGACCGCAAAGCTCGACAGGTCGACCAGGGTGCTCGCCACATTGGGAATGTCGCCCTGCGAAAAGCCGAACAGGTCCACCGCACAGAACAGGTAGTTGTACTCACGCGACATGTCATCCACGCCGTCGTAGCGAATGGCCCCGCGCTGGTCCAGCAGCCCGTGACCATAGATCCCTGCACGGGCCCGGTTCTGGGATGTGGCCTGTTCCGGAATCGTGCAGATGAAGGGCACATTCATCGTGCCCGTGACGTCCGGAAGGCCGTCCCCGTAACGTGCACCATCCGGGTTTGCCGGGTCCAGTGGCGCGAAGGGATCCGCTTCATCATAGGGACTGAAATAGAGACGATTCGGCGGAGCGCTGGCTCCCTGGGCAATTCCGGCCCCTTCGAACAGGGCCTCGGCCCCGTCAGGGAACATCCCCTGAATCGTGCTGATCACCTCCTGCACTCCCGGATCATCCAGCGGGCGCGCATCGGCGGGCACGACAAAACTGGGAACCGTCAGCGTTCCGCGAATCTGACGCTTCATGCCGCCTTCGATATTGCCTTCGCCGGCTTGCAGCACTTCGTCGACCGTGAATGCGGGTGCGGCGCAGCCGTCCGCATCGCCGCATTCGTCACCCAGACCCGCAACATCGCGCATGTGACGCAGGCGGCCGATGTTGTTCATCGTGCTGGCTACGGTGAAGTCCCAGCTCAGGTACACCTCATCCAGGTCAGCGGCACCGTCCAGTGCCGGAAACACCTCGGCGGCCAGTTCGGCACAGCGGTCATCAACACCCGGGACACTGGTAGTCACCCCCTTCCGGCAGGCATCAAATACCGCACCTGCGGGGATCACCACACCTGCGGCATTCTTCAGATTGCGCAGCACGACGACGTAGCGCGTGCCCTCCTTGAAATTGCGTGCCGGGCGAATCAGCAGCGCCGAGCGCCCCTCATAGCCGGGCTTTTCATAGCGCTGATGCCCGTCATCCCGTACCAGCAGGTTGGCATTGGCATCCATTTCCACAAACACCGGATGCCGGCCAACCGCGCTGCCGTCGTCGTCCAGTTCGAGCACGAAGACCGGAGCATCTGCTGCCATCGACAACGCCGGGTTGGTGACCCCGAGCTGTTCGGCCGGCAAGCCATAGGTCTGCTCCAGATCCAGGCCTTCCACGTAGGTGATGATGAGCTGGCCGGGTGAAAAGCCGTCATTGCGGTTCCACTCCGAGGCATCAATCGGTTTGCCCGCACTGTTGCGTGGCATCGCCAGCGGGTTGAAGCTCACACGCTTGCCGGTTCCACCCCGGGCACGTGATTGCACCCCGGAGGCTGCATCCACCACGAACTGGTTGGAGGGGAAGGGGTACAGACAATGGGCGGCATCCAGCGGATCGCAACCCCGCAATGTGGCCTGCAGCCCCTGCGCCAGCAGGTCGGCCGGCGAGTTGCCCGCGTCATCGCCACCGGCGGAACCGAAGGCGGCGCAGCTGTCCGCCGGCAACCCGAGCCCATCACAGACTTCACGCAACGGCGTGTCCGGATCCAGCAGACCGCAAAAATCTTCCGGCCCACCGTTGTCGCGGCACTGCGATGCCAGACCACGCTGGGTGTAGTCCAGACGCCGGGCCTGAATGTTCAGGATGCACGCTTCCGCCGTCGGGTCGGGATTGCAGGCGGCCAGGTAGGCCGGCATGTTGGCGTCCGCGCTGAGGTCATAGAGCGGGTGATACCCCTCCAGCTTGAGCAGCGGCACCGTCATTGGCCCCAGCGATACAAACTCCTCGTAGCCGGTGAACGGCAACGTGAACCCGTCGTCGCCGGCCGTGTCGATGTAGTTGAACTCTTCTTCCGGCAACAGGTAGCCAAAGGAGTTCTGGGTCAGGCCGAACAGCATCATTTCGCTGGCCGGTGACAGGCTGCGCAGATAGCTGCCCAGGGTGTTGGTGGCCTCGCCGGGCATGGTCAGGATATCCAGACCGTTTTCTCCACCGAGGGTGATCCGGCTGACCAGCGTCGTCGCCGTCGGGGTTACCTGTGGCAGGTTCAGCGCCGCATCGGCCAGCATTTCACCGACCAGCGGAACCTCGCGGGTAGGGACTTCGGCGAAGTCGTAGTACCGGTTGAAGGCTCCCAGCAGCCCGGCGCCCACAAACAACGGGTTGGTTATCGGCAGCACCACCTCTTCGTGGCGCACGCTCAGCGCAGGCGTCAGGGTCAGCGCAGCCTTGCTGCTCCCGCGGGAATTCACCCCGGCCTCGGCGATCCCTTCACCGCGGCAGCGGACGTTGCCGTAGTCCGCATCGGTGGACACGCAGCCCTCCCGGCTGCCGGCCCCGGAGGCGTCGGCAATCGGGCCATTGAAGTACAGCGCGGTACCGCCCTGATCTTCCAGATACTCCATGGCACCAATGATGTAGTCCGCATGCGGCGCACGCGGGTTTTCATTGATGCTGGTCGGGTGCGCTGCGTATTGCAGCAGATGCCCGACCACGCGCTCGCCATCCAGACTGGTGGCCTGCAGCAGGGTCACCCGTGGGTCCGCGTCAGCGTCGGTGTCCTGCCGTGGTCGCCGGTAGTTGTTGTAACGCGAATCCAGCGCATGACTGACACTCAATCGCACCGGCTCACGGGTGCTCATCGCCTGTTTTGCGGCGCCGGCCGCCTGGGCATACAGCACCGACTCCACCCAGTCCTGAGGCACGCCACCCCACAGGCCCTGCAGGTCGGCACCGGCATGGGTATGCGTCTGGCCGAACAGGATGTTGTCGGGGGCCACCCCGGTCGCCGCCACAATCGCCGCCTTCAGGCCCTTCTGGATCAGATTCCCGGCCCCGACTGCATCCAGGCTGACGAACAGCACCGTCTGGTCGACCCGGTCATCTCCAGCCAGGCTCAAGGCCAGCACCCGCAACCAGGTTTCCTCGCGCTGGCCCTTGTCGTTGACATGGGCGGTCACTTCGGCTGGCGTGGTCAGTTGGTCCCCAAAACCACCGATGGGGTCCGGGAAGTTCTGCGTGGGGTCGATCCCGAACCCGCCCAGATTGAACTTCTGCAGGTGCGGGCTTTCGCCGACCCGGGTCTCAACCACACCATCAATGTGCGCCTGCGTCGGAGACACCACGGCTTTGGCCGCGCCGACCCGGAAGACATTGAGCTCCAGATTGCGAACGAACACCGTCACGGGGTCCGTGCTGCTAAGTCCGTCGTTGTCTGTCACCGTGAGCAGGAAGCGCAGGGTCGCTCCGCTGGGCTCCACCTCCGGGGCCACAAACTGTGCCGTGACACTGTCAGTGCTATCCAGGACCACCGCCGGCCCACTGAGCTGTTCCCACTGGTAGCTGGCAATCGTGCCATCCGGGTCCACGCTGTCTGACGCGTCCAGTGTCACGCTGGCCGTTTCCAGCACAGTCTGGTCATCACCGGCCTCGGCCTGGGGAGCAATCAGCAATACCCGAACCCGAACGCTGACCTGGTCGCTGTCCGTATTGCCATCGCCATCGGTGACTTCCAGCTCGAATTGCAGTTCGGTATCGGCGGAGACATCGGGCGCAACAAAGCGGGCTTGCGGTGTATCCGCATCCTGCAACTCGACGGCTGGCCCGCGGGTCTGGGTCCAGGCATACCCGGCGATGGGGCCATCCGCATCCTGGCTGGCACGGCCATCCAGCGTCACGCTCTGCCCTTCGTCCACGGTCTGGTCGTCCCCGGCATTCGCTACCGGGGGCTGCGGTTGCCCCACAGGGGTCACGATGACCCGCGTTGTGGCCAGTGATTCGGCGCCGCTGCGGTCGGTCACGCGCAGGCTGAAGGCCAGCTCCGTCGTCTCACTCACATCAGGGGCGGTGAAGCCTGCCACCGGCTGATCCGCGTTTTCCAGCGTCACCTCCGGGCCGGCGAGCTGCGTCCAGGCATGGCTGGCCACGCCATCATCGATGTCCTGGCTGCGGCTGCCATCCAGGCTCACGACCGCTTGCGCCAGCACACCCTGATCCGGGCCCGCATCGGCAACCGGCGGGTCGTTCACCGGGTTCACCATCACGTCGATCGTGACGTCGGCAGAAGCCAGCCGGCCATCACTGGCGCGGACGACAAATGCATCTTCACCGAAGTAGTTCGGCAGCGGGGTGTAGCTGAAGGCACCGTTTGCGTTCAGGTTCAGCTGCCCGTGGAGCGGGTCGGACACCCGCGCAAAGGTCACCGGGTCCCCTTCCGCATCCGCGGCAATCAGTTGTCCCTGCGCCGTGCTGTCTTCGTCCAGCGTGATGCTGGCCGCCTCGATAACCGGGGCCGTGTTGTCCGGCCCGCCCACGGGGTCGATGCGCAGCATCACATTGCGGTAAGCCAGGCCATTGTCGTTGTCGACAACCGAAAAGCGCAGGGAAATATCGACCGACTCATCCACGGCAGGGGCGACGAAACTGGCGATGGCACGGTCTGCACCATCGATGCTGACCGCCGGCCCGCCACGCTGCTCCCATGCATAGGACACGATGCTGCCATCATCGTCTTCTCCGACGCCCGACAGTTCCACGCGCGTGCCGGAGGTCGCTGATTCGGGCACGGTAACAACAACGCGCGGCAACAGGTTGGGGCTACCGCGCTGCTCAATCACATCGAGTTCCTGGTTCAGGTGACTGCTGGCCGCCGTGGCGGATACCAG
>JBFHON010000211.1:0-5430 GCA_041593295.1 Oceanococcaceae bacterium
GCACCGTTGCCCCTACCGACGTCACCCTTACCAGCGAGGGCGGGCAATCGGTTTCCCTGGATGAACTTGCAACAACCACTTTCAGTGGGACCATGTCCGGGGTTGGAGGAGGCGCTGGTGTCGCAAACGAACTCGACTATGAGCTGCAACTGCTCGGCGCCGTACCCGATGTCTCGGCAATCACCGGAACGATTGCTGGATTCACGATCTTCGCCTACACGGTAACAACCGGCTCCATCCTGGCTGACCAGACGGGGAATGATGTCGTTCCCGGCTTTTACACCGATGCAGCCATCGCGACCGTTGAGTTTTGAACTCAATCCCGCCGCCCCCAGTCCGCTCGCCGCGGGCACTGACGCCGCGCTGGGGGCTCCTGACGCTCTGCCTCAGCCTGGTGCTGTTCACCCTGCCAGCGCTCGGCAGTGGCTTCCGGGTTTCACCGCTCCGAGTTAACACTGACCCCGGAGAGCGAGATGCCACAGTCACCGTCCAAAACCTTCTCCAGCGGAAGCAAACCATGCAAGTGCGCATGTTTGACTGGTCCCAGAATGAAGGCCGTGACCTGCGCACACCAAGCAGCAACTGGATCGTCAGTCCACCAATCTTCTCACTCAATGCAGGCGAGTCACAGCTCATCCGGCTCCGATACCGCGGACCGCTCAGCAAGGCTGGCCAGCAGGCCTTCCGCATGTATGTGGACAATGTCCCCGACAAGACAAGCACTCAGGCTTCCGGCGTGGGGTTTGGCTTCCGCGTAGGCATCCCGGTGTTTGTCTCGGCGCTCGTCCCGCAGCCCCCCGCATGGGAGCTGCACTGGGACCAGCATGACGGATCAGGGGGGCAGCTCTCCATTCGCAACACGGGCGGCATCGCAACGCGTGTTCATGGGGTGGAAGTACACCCCGACCGCAACAGTGCCACCCCGAGCTCCCAGGCCCCACTCAAGCCATCAACCGGGGGCGGCTGGCTCCTCCCGGGGTCTACGCTGACATGGGTCATACCGGGGGCGATCGGCCCCACCCTGCCTTCACTGAAAGTTCTGACTGAGCGCATCACCATCGAAACGAACCGAGGCAGATGGCTGGCTCCTGGCGCCCTCTGGATTGATTGACAAAGGTGTTCCACCAGGCCTGGCCCGCAACACCCGCACTCGTGCGAGGCGTGTGGCTACTGAGCCTGACGCTGTCGACCCCGGCCTGGGCGGAGCAGGACAGTTGCCTGGAAGATGGGCTACCCGAGTCGTCCGGCTGGATGCAGCCCCAGCTCGTACAAACCACGGCACTCAGTGCTGATATCCCTCTGCGTGAGCATATGCTCTCGCGTCTGATGCGGATCGTCATCAATAACACCGTGGTTGCCGATGCGACGGCGGTACTGCAGCGACCCTGCGGCGGCCTGCTCGTGGCCGAGCGTGACTGGAATCGCTGGCGGCTGCGCAGTGATTCCGACCAGGCTATCCGGCTCGGAGAAACCTGGTTTCTGGGGCTGGATACGCTCACGGACGTGCAATACGTGATCGACCCCCTAACGGAAACATTGCGCATTCAGGTGCCGGCAGAACGGTTCGCCACCACCATCATCAACTGGGCACCTTTTCGGCCCGTCACCCCCAGTCCCGCGACACCCGGCGCTTTTGTCAATGCCGACATCGGAGTTTCGCAAGCGACCAACAGCGCGTTGTCCATCTGGTCACTTCGCTCGACTCAGGGTGTTTTTGGCTCATGGGGCGTACTCATCAACGATTCCGTCAGCCTCCGCCGACAGAGCGGGACCGAATCCCTGCGCCTGCGAACTGCCTGGGCGCAAGACTTTCCAGCGCGGATGTGGCGCGTGGAGTTCGGCGATGTGCTTGCACAGCGCAGTGTCGCCGGAGGCGGGTACTTTGTTGGCGGAATTCGGTTCGCTCGAAATTTTCTGACCCAGCCTTACTATCAGACACGCCCGGGGCGCCACCTGCAGTTTCTGCTGAATCAGCAGCAGGCCATTCTGGTCACCCCCACGCCGTGGGGAGAAGAGCCGGAAAACGCGTTAACCGGCCAGGCGCTGAACCTGCCGGCGGGGCCTATCGAGTTTGTCGAGCTTCCCTACACGTCGAATAGCGACATACATGTCCTTGCTCTTGGGGCCGATGGCTCAAGCCAGCTCGTGAGACAACGGAGCTTCCTGGGGTCCACATTGCTTCGCAAAAGCGTGCTTGACTTCGAGGCCGTCTTGGGCGCTTTGCGCAGCGGAGGTATCACAGACTCCTACCGCGATGGCGTTGCTCACGGGAGTGTGCGCTATGGCATTGCGCACGGCCTCACACTGGGCGGCCAGCTCACCCTTTTCAATCAATTGCACCTGTACGGGATTTCCAGTGACTTCAGCGTGCCCTATGCCGGCACTGCGGGCATCGATATCGCTCACAGCGACCCGCAGCAGGGCGGGCCTGACGCGCAACTGGTCCGGGTTCGTGTACTCAACAATTTTCAGCACTGGGGCTGGTCGTTTCGTCAAAGCTGGTTTGGTGAAGGTTTCGTGACCCATCCCGATGCCAGCGCACAAAACATCCAAAGACATACGGCGCTTCAGACCTCATTTCGGGCCACTGCACCGTGGGGCGTGCAGAACATTCACGCAAGCTGGTTCCTGCAAAGAACTCGCAACATGCCGCCCCGCAATCGGGAATCTGTACGTATCGCTTTTCCGTTTCGCATTCATCGCAACACCTACGCAGCACTGGGGTATACCCAGGCATTGCGTCCTGACCGGACCTGGCAAGTTACCGCAAGCGTTTCCATTCCGATCACCAATCGTCGGGGCACCCGTACGACACCCCGGTCGCGCCAAGGCCGAACCCATTCACGAGTGAACCTGAGCCTGCGTGCCGCTGAAGGCGATCAATGGGATGGCCGGGTTTCCGGTGTCGCCGGACTCGTTCGCGGAGCCAACTCATGGCGCGCCAGCGCTAACGCCCCCCTTGAAGACAGCCTTAATCAAACCGCCATTTCAACCCGCTGGTCGAATGAGGAATGGGTCGTGCGTGGTTCCCTGCGCGACCCCTTCGGAACCCCTGTTGTCGGCGCCGGGGCGGGCACCGCGGTTGCCTATGTGGCAGGCAAACTGCTGCAGTCAACGCAAATAACACAGAGTTTTGCGGTGGTTGACATGGGCACAGCCGGTGCCGGAAAACATGTTGCGGGCTATCAGGCAGATGACAAAGGACGCGTCGTCGTCCCCAACCTTGCCGAGTATCAACCCGCCACGCTGCGGGTCAGCAACTGGGACATCCCGATGCGCGCTGATCCGAGCACCACCTCGGCCACCGTGGTTCCCCGCCACAGAAGCGCGGTCCTGGTGCACCTGCCTCTGCGAATGCGTCAGGATGTCCTGATGACAGCGCTCCTGGAAAACGGCAGGACGGTGCCCACGGGTGCCCAGGTCATCGCGCCATCCGCAACAACGCTTGTGGGGCATGACGGGGTGATCTACCTGGAGGATGCGCCGCCCGGTGCACTTGTTCTGCGCGTGGAAGCCCCCGGGATCTGGTGCACTATCAACGCCACCGTCCCAACCACCGCGAGCACGGATGAAATACCAGACCTGGGGGAAGTGCTGTGCAAATAAACGAGCTAGGCCTCATCGGCGTGCTATGCCTTGCGTGCGCCCCTGTCGGCGCGCAAACCAGCTGCGACTTCACGACCCCCGGAGGCACGCTGCTGGACTTTCCCACCTATATCCCTGGCCAAGCCACACCCGGCCTGACAACTGGCCAGGTACAGGTGGATTGTGAGAACCCGACGAGCCCGACATTCAGCTACACGCTCTTCATTGATGGCGGCCTGAGCGGCGATGTATTCAGTCGCCGCCTGTTCGGCCCGGGAGGAAGTCTGGTGTACGACATCCAGGACCTGCTGGGGCAGACCGTAGGTAACGGCGAACCCGGAACAACAGGCATTACACAAACCTGCCTGCTTCTGGGGGTCTGTCTGTCGATATTCGATGTACGAGGCGTAATGGCTGCAGGCCAGATCGTTCCTGGCGGCAGTTACAGCGACACGGTGACCGTCACCATCGAGTTCTAATCCGCACCGTCGCGCAATTCGAATCTGGCCACGACACGGCGGTTTGCCCACCAGGCTTCGACGTCATCGCGTTGAACCAGAGGCTTGCGCTCACCAAAGCCCACGGCGCGAACACGACCGGGAGCAATCCGTGGATCGCTTCGAATGTAGGCGGCTGCCGCTTCGGCACGTTGCTCCGACAATTGCTGGTTGTAGCGGTAGCTGCCACGTGCGTCGGCATGCCCTTCCAGCGTCACAAACAGCCGTGGCTGTGCTGCAAGGGCATCCGCAACCTGTCGCAGTTGCCAGCCATAGCCCGGCAGCAGCTCCGCGCGACCAACGGCAAATTTGAGGTCCAGCGTCACGCGCTGCCCGGTGCCGGCCACACACCCTGTCGCGTCGACACGCAATCCGACCAGCGTGCTTGGGCAAAGATCAGCACAATCACTCACGCCATCCCCGTCTCTGTCATTGCAGCAGCTTTGCTCCGCTACCGGGCACCCGCAGGCGTTGACCGGGGGCATCGATTCCGGGCACCGATCATCGAAGTCTGGCACTCCATCCCGGTCGGAATCGACACGGGCCTCACGAAAGGTCCGGTACTGGTTGTGCAGCTGCCCATCAATCAGGACTTCACCCACCAGGCGCACGTCCTCCATCTCACGGTCTACCTTTGGCAACCGAGTCTCGACAGTGGGCTGTGCCGCAGCTGGAGCCATACAGCACAAAATGCAAAGGCTGGTAGCAAAGCGCAGAGCGTACCGTCGTGGCCAATCAAGTGGATTCGTCTGCATGGGCTGGCTCCCTCGCTGCACCAAACTCGCAGAAAAAGCAGGTCACCCTCTCTGCGGGAACGCCCAAGTTTTAGCACGCCTGAACAACATTGGACAGCCGCGGAAGAACTGCCAGGTCACCGTCGTATTTGCTCCCGCATCTGCTGGGGAGAAATGCCGTTGATCCGTCGGTAGGCTCGTGTGAAGGCGCTGTGCTCCGAATACCCCAGTGACTGGGCGATGTCCGCGATCGATAGTTGCGCGTCCTGCAGGTAGGTCCTGGCCAGCTCATTGCGCACCAGGGTTAACTCGGCGCGAAAACTGGTGCCGGCATTCTTGAGCTGGCGCTGCAGGGTGCGGGTGGACTGGCACAGCTGCTTGCTCACGCGCGCGATGTCGGGCTCGCCTTCACGCAAGACCCGAGCGATGGCCTTGCGGACCTGCACGACGATGGGGTCCTGCTGGGGCAGGCTGTCCAGCAGGCGCTGGGCGTGCTGCTCGAGCACCTGTTTGAGAATGGCATCCGTGCTTTTCAGCGGGCGGGTCAGCAGGTCCTTGCCCACACGGATGACCGGTGCGGGCTGGTCAAACCGCACCGGACACTGAAAAAAGGC
>JBFHON010000212.1:0-5407 GCA_041593295.1 Oceanococcaceae bacterium
CGCCGACGGATCAGGCGGCCAGAGCCCCAGGTCGCAATGCAGATGACTACCGCGCCATAGACGTAGGTGCGATTTTCGATGATCAGCGGAATCCGGAACAGTTCGGTGTCCAGGCTCAGGGTCAGGCCCCAGGCCAGCAACCAGCCCAACAGCGCGCCCAGCGGCAGACTGAGCAGGGTCAGAATCCACAGTTCAGCAAGCAGGATGAAACTGACTTCGCGCCGGGTCAGCCCCAGTACCCGCAGGCTGGCCAGTTCGCGGCCGCGCTCGGACAGCGCGACACGGGCGCTGTTGTAGACCACGCCGACCACAATCAACCCGGCAAACAGCGTGTTGAAAAACACCATCGTGCCCATGCTTTCCTTAAGGGTCTGGTCGAACGCCTTCTGGGCATCATTGAGCAGCGCGATGCCGGCAACAACCGGCGTGGCTTGCAGCGTGGAGTAGAGCGCCTCTTTCTGGTCGGCATCGATGCGCAGATTGGCCCCGGAGATCTGCGCGGTTTCGCCGGTGAGCCGATCCAGCGCATGCCGGTTCATGTAGGCGCCGGTGCCCAGGTAACTCTCGACAATGCCCGAAATGGGTACCTGATAGACGCCGCGGCGACCTTCGCGCACCTGCACCTCCAGGATGTCTCCGCGCCCGGCCTGCAGGCGCTCGGCCAGGCTGCGTGTGAGCAGCAGCCCGTCTTCGGGAATGGTCACTGGCTGATAGTGCTGGTCGATCACGCGGGCCAGTTCCGGTTGGGTGTCGTACCCCAGCAGCACTTCGTTGCGTTTGATCGGCCCGTTGCGCAGGGTGACCGGGACGACGCTGTAGCCTTCGGTCAGCAGCACGCCGGGAAGCCGGCTGATCTCGTGCAGGATCGCCCGTGGTCGCTTCTCGACAAAACTGATGCGCAGGTCCTGACGGTCCACCAGATTGAAACTCACATCGATCATGTGACGGATCGCATCCAGCGAGAAGCTGGAGCCGATCAGCAGGGCCATCGACAGCGCAATACCGACGACCGTCATGGCGGCCCGGCCGGGCCAGCGCAGCAAATGTCGCAGGACCATGCGTGCGGGTTGCGACAGTTTCCGGCCCCATTGTTCGAGGCTGCGCAGGTGGCGGCTGTAGTCGGGTGGGGCCGGCGGCACCATGGCCACGGCAGGTTGCAGCCGGGCGCTGTCGCGAACCGACCCCAGCGTCGCGACCACCGCCACCACGATGCTGACCAGGAAGGCGGTCAGCGGGACGGCTGGCGGCAGCACGAAGGGCAGTGACGGGAAATGGAAATACTCCAGGTACAGCGTATTCATGCCCCGGGAGAGCGAGATGCCGAGTACCAGGCCGATGGCCGCTCCCCAAACGGCGATGATGACCACCAGCCCCAGGTAGTGCGCAGCAATTGCCCGGTTGGTGTAGCCGAAGGCCTTGAGCAGGCCGATGTTCTCGCGCTCGGTCGCAATCAGCCGGCTCAGCACGATGTGCAGCAGAAAGCTGGAGACCAGCAGAAAAATGGGTGGGAGCACCCAGCTCATCGTGCGCAGCTGGTCGATTTCATTGCTCAGGAACTGGTCGGAAACCTGCTGGTCTCGTCCGAAGGCACCCGTTGGCCCGTATGGCTCGAGGATCCGGTCGAAGGCGAGAATCACCTCGGCTTGCCGGGCCTGCCGCCCCAGTGTCGCGACAAAACTGTTGGCGGCCCCGCGAAAACTGAAGGCATCAGCTAACAGTGTGCGTTGCATCCAGAGCACGCCAAAGCGCTTGTTGTCGGGGACGATGTCGCCCGGAGGGATGGTGTAAATGTGTTCCGGTGACAGCACGGTGCCGGCGACGGTGAGCTGCCGCCGCGAGCCATTGATCGTGGCGAACAGGAGGGCACCCGGCTGCAGGCCATGGGCATCCGCAAAGGTTTTCAATACCAGCACTTCTTCCGGGTGCCGTGGGTCCGGCTGACGACCGCTACGCAGGATCAGGTCGCTGATGGCAATACCGCTGTCCGGTGGCAACGAGATCAGGGCGCTGGTGATCGGGGTGCTGAACCCGGGGACCTCGACCAGCGCGGAGCGCGTAATACGACTCTGCACCCGGCTGACACCGGGCACCTGCTGAAGCATCGCGGCCACGGATTCGGGGGCCCGCACCACCGGGGCAATGATCTGCGCCAGATGCTGTTGCTGGTAGTAGCTGCTGCGTGCCTGTTCCAGCGATGCGAGCGTGGCCTTGGACATGACGTACATGCCAATCCCGCAGCCAATGACCACCGCAATGGCCAGCGCCTGACCCCGGATATGCCACAGATCCCGCAGCAATTTGCGCTGCAGGCTGGACAGGCGTGGGAGCGTCGGCACTACCAGCTCAGTTCGCGCGGGTGCGCCTGGTGCGCATTGGTGCGGGTTTCCTGGATCTGCCCGTCACCCATGACCAGAACACGATGGGCAATGCCGGCAATCGATGCGTTGTGCGTAATCACCAGGGTGGTGGTCTGCAGGCTGCTGTTGGCCTCCACCAGCGCCTCCAGCACCAGGCCGCCGGTCTGGCTGTCCAGCGCGCCGGTCGGTTCGTCGCACAGCAGCAATGAGGGGCGCTTGGCGATGGCGCGGGCGATGGCCACGCGCTGCTGCTCGCCGCCCGAAAGCTGGGCGGGGAAATGGTGCCCGCGGGCGTGCAGGCCGACCATGCCGAGGGCTTCGGCCGGTGCCATCGGGCTCTCCGCGATTTCCGTCACCAGGCTCACATTTTCCTCGGCGGTCAGGCTTGCGATCAGGTTGTAGAACTGGAACACGAAGCCGACATGCTGGCGGCGATACTCGGTGCGGGCGTCATCACTCAGCAGTTGCAGGTTCTGGTCGCCGACGATGACCTCGCCCGAGCTGGGGGCGTCCAGGCCGCCGAGGATATTGAGCAGTGTCGATTTGCCGCTTCCCGAGGGGCCCAGCAGCACGATCATTTCGCCCTTGCCGACATCCAGGTCGACGCCGCGGAGCGCATCCACACGGGTGTCTCCGCTGCCGTAGGTCTTGGTCAGCGCGCGGGTGCGAACGGAGCTTGTCACGTCACGGTCAGGGTCAGCGCCCGGCCATGCGGCACGGCGTAGTGCGACGGTTTTGACAGGGCTGTCATCGAAATGGGATTCGTTTCTTTGACCCGAGGGTTTCTGTATCATAGACCGCAACTGCCCAAGAGCAGGGACCGTAGCTGGGTTGCCAGCCTGTATGGGCTGGTGATGTTTGCCCTCCGCTATTGATCCGACCGGCTACGAGGTTGAACGGGGTGCTACGGCACCCCGTTTTTTTTTGCCTGTCGGGCAGGCACTGGAATGCAGGGATCTCGCCATGAAATCGGAACACTCGCTCAGCCGCCGGAAACTGCTCGGGTCGGGGCTGGCCTGGGGCGTCGCAGGAGCTGCCGGAGGGTTTTCGTCCGCGGCAACGGCCGGGTCCTGGAAAGACTGGACGGGGCAGTTGTCCGCAGATCCGGCATGGCGTATTCATCCGCGCTCCCTGAATGAGCTGCGGCGGGCGCTGAGCGCCGGGCCTGCTCCTGTCCGGCCGGCCGGGGCCGGCCTGTCCACGGCCGCGCTGTGCCCGACGGATGGCACGCTGGTCGACCTGGATAACCTGCAGGGGCTGGTGTCCTGGAACGACTCGCTGGGTCGTGCCCGAGTCCGGGGCGGGACCGCACTGGCAACGCTCGGGCCGCTGCTGGCCGAAGTCGGGCAGGCATTGCCGGTCATGGGTGACGCTGCTGGCGCCACTCTGGGCGGCGCCATTGCCACCGCGACCCATGGCTCCGGTATCGCCCTGACGGCGCTCTCGGGGCGTGTCACGGCGGCACAGCTGGTCACGGCAGAAGGGGACGTGATCGAGGTCAACGAGCGAGAGAATTCCGAGCTCATTCCGGCTGTGGCCTGCAGCCTTGGCGCGCTGGGTGTGCTCACCGAGATCGAAATCGAGACCGTGCCGGCCCACCGGCTGCGTGAAGACATTGCCCGGGTGGACCTCATCACCACGCTCCAGAACCTGGAGACAATCCAGCGCAAGAATACCCATGTCGAGCTGGCGGTGTACCCCTACAGTGACACCGCCATCCTGCGACGCCTGAACCCCAGTTCCGAAGCGACGACCGCTCCGGCAACCCTTGCGGGGCCGCGCACACGCCTGCTCGCGGCCGCAGCCCGCGCCGGCCATAACGTGCCGCCGCTGGATGGTCCGCTGCAGGCCATGATGACGGCCTTGCTGCCCACGGGGTCGGCGGTGGGCGATTCCTTCCGGATGCTGCCGGTGCCCGCGCCTTTGCGCTACACCGCGATGGAGTACGCGCTGCCGATGGACCAGGGCATCGCCGCGCTACTGGAACTGCGCGACGCAGTACGCCGTGCTGACCTCAACGTGATGCTTCCCTTGCAGCTGCGCTTCGTGTCCGAGGACTCGGCCTGGCTCAGCCCCTTTTACCGCCAGAGCAGCATGGCGATTACGGTCAAGCAATGGCGCGGGGCAGATGCCGAGCAGCTGTTTGCCCTGGCCGAGCCGATTTTCCGTCGGCATGCCGGACGGCCCCACTGGGGCTTCAGTCATTCGCTGAGCGCCGCCGATCTCGCCGGGGTTTATCCCCGCTGGGCCGACTTCCAGGATGTGCGCCGCCGTCTCGACCCCCGAGGGCGTTTGTTGAGCGCGCCGCTGGCACGGCTCTTCACGGCCTGACCCGCCCGCCTAGGCGGGCTTGCTTTCCCAGGTGTCGCGCAGGGCGATGGTGCGGTTGAAAACCGGCGCGTCAGGCCGGTGCTCGGCGCGGTCCGCCACGAAGTAGCCCAGTCGCTCGAACTGAAAGCGATCCTCGGGCTGGGCCTGGGCCAGTGAGGGCTCGACCCAGGCTTTCTGCACCTGCAGCGAGTCCGGGTTCAGGTCCTGTATGAAATCGTCGCTTTCCGCTCCCGGCTGCGGCTGGTTGAACATGCGGTCGTAGAGCCGCACCGTGGCCGCAACAGCATCGCGCGCTGCGAGCCAGTGAATGACGCCCTTGGGCTTGACGCCGTCGGCCGGGTCGGTGCCAAGCGTGTCCGGTACCAGCATGGCACGAACGCTGGTGATCTGACCGCTGGCGTCCTTTTCCACGCTCGTGGCCTCGATCACATAGGCGTTGCGCAGGCGTACCCGCTTGCCCAGGACCAGACGCTTGAATTTCTTGTTGGCCTCTTCACGGAAGTCATCAGCCTCGATCAGGATTTCGCGCCCGAAGGGGAGGGTGCGTTCGCCCAGCGTGGTGTCGTCGGGGTGGGCCGGTGCGGTCAGCAGCTCGCGATGATCTTCGGCCACGTTTTCCAGAATGACACGCAAGGGCTGCAGGACGGCCATCGCCCGCGGCGCGGTGCGGTTGAGGTCGTCACGGATGGCCGCCTCGAGCATGCCGACATCGGTCAGGC
>JBFHON010000213.1:0-5395 GCA_041593295.1 Oceanococcaceae bacterium
GACCCCGGCCCAGACTTACATGGCAGCGGAAGATGGCGCCTGGGTGGTGCACCCCGATGCGGCCCGGCGTTTCGGGACGGATCTGGGTACAGGCCACACGCTCGAGGATGATCAGCCGGCGTTGAATCAGATGGCCCGGCAAACCCGGATGCAGGCGGGGACCAGTTTGGTCAACCGCCGGGAGATTCCGGGAGTGGGGCTGGTTCATCTGGTGCTCATCCGTAGCAGCACCGGTAACGATTCTCGCTACATGACACTGTTTCAGGTCCTGCCAGAATCCGTACTGAATGCTGCGCTGCGGGCGTCGGTAGGGCCAGTGTTGATATTCGCGCTGGTCCTGGCATTGGCGCTGATGGCGCTCACCCTGGTGTTCGGATCGCGACAGATTCGTCCGCTCAGCACCATCGTGGAGGCCGCGAGTCGGGTTGCGGCGGGGGACTATGCGGTCCAGCTGCCGGTGCGGCGGTGGGATGATGAGCTGGGCCGACTATCCTCCGCGTTCACGACACTGGTCGACAGGGTGCAGACTCGGGAGCGCGGGTTGCGTGACAGCCACGAGTTTGTTGATCGCATCCTGGAAGGCATTGCGCAGGGTGTCGCTGTTGTGGACCAGAACGGCATCATCATGCGCACCAATGCCGCTCTGTGTCGGTACTTCGGCTACACCGAAGAAGAGCTTCGCGGTTCCAGCGTCGACATGCTGGTCCCGGACGACGTACGGCCCGGGCACCCCGCCATGCGGGAGAGTTTCGTCGCCAACCCTTACCCGCGTTCATTCGGGCAGGTCCGTGGCTTGCGTGGGCGGCGCAAGGATGGAAGCGAGTTCCCGCTGGAACTGGGTTTGAGCGTGATGCCGCAGGGCGCCGACCAGTACACGATTGCCACGGTGCTGGATATCACCGAATCGGTGGAGCATGAAGAGCGCGTCCGCCAGCTCAACGCGGGTCTGGAAGAGCGGGTCGCCGTTCGGACGGCCGAGCTTGAAGAAGCACGGCAGCATATGGAACTCGCCACGGACGCCTCCGAAACCGGTTTCTGGAACCTGGATTTGGTCACCAAGGCTCTGAACTGGAACAAATGGATGTACGCGCTCTACGCGGCAGATCCGGCGTTGACGGACGAGCCCCTGATGGAGGTCTGGCGCGAACGGGTGCATCCGGAGGACCGGCAAGGTGTGGATGCCCTTTGGGAAAAAGCCATTGCCACCACCAAACGCTTTGAAACCGAGTTCCGCATTCTTCTGCCCGACGGTACGGTGCGCTGGGTCGCAGCTTATGCTGTGCTGATCAGTGATGCCGACGGCAACTCGATTCGCGCGATCGGTACCAACGCGGACATTACCGAACAAAAGCTGTCCGAAGCGGCCATTCTCGCCGCACGCGACGCGGCTGAGCGGGCTTCCCGGGCAAAAGGCGACTTCCTGGCCAACATGAGCCACGAAATCCGGACCCCGATGAACGGCATCATCGGCATGACCGATCTGTTGCTGGATACGCCGCTGACCGAGGAACAACAGTCCCGAGCACACGCGATTCGCAGCAGCGCCGATGCCCTGCTGACGATCATCAACGACATACTGGATTTTTCCAAGATCGAGGCCGGACAACTGGACTTCGAGCCCGTGCCCTTCGACATGGAGATGTTGCTGGCGGACCTCGCCGCCACGCTGGCACTGCGCGCGCACGAAAAGGGGCTGGAACTGATCTGCCCTGCGCATGTGCTGTCACCATCGGTGTCGCATTTTGTGGCGGACCCCGGGCGCATCCGGCAGATCCTGTTCAACCTGATCGGGAATGCGATCAAGTTCACCGCCAAGGGTGAGGTCAGCGTTTCGTTCAAGAACGTGGAAACCTCGACAGAGCGTGCCATGGTCCGCTTCGAGATTCAGGACACCGGCATCGGCATTGACCCGGACAAGCAGGCGCGGCTGTTCCAGCGTTTTACCCAGGCCGATACCTCGACGACACGCAACTTCGGTGGCACCGGTCTGGGCCTGGCCATCTGCCGGCAGCTGGTCGAACTGATGGGCGGCGAGATCGGCCTGCACAGCACCCCGGGTGAGGGCTCGACCTTCTGGTTTACCCTGAACCTGCAGCGCGCACCCGCGCCCGCCTCGGCGTACTCGCCGGGCACACCGCCGCAGTCGCGCCGGGTCCTGGTGGTGGATGACAACCCGCGAAGCCGCGAGCTGCAGGCAGAACTGCTGACCCACTGGGGGGTCGGTTTCGCGATGGCCAATAGCGGTGAGGAGGCCCTGCGCCTTCTGGCCGAAGGCAGCGAGTCGGGCCCGCCCTTCCATGTTGCCGTGGTGGACATGCACATGCCGGGCATGGATGGTCTCGAACTGGAAAAGGCCATCCACGCAGACCCCCGCCTGCACGAGGTGCGCGTCACGCTGGTCCGCTCGCCGGGTCTTACCCCGAATATCGATGCCGACGCGGTCGCACCGACCACCACCTTCCTCGACAAACCGCTGAACCAGTCGCAGTTCTACGACGCCCTGCGGGACCAGCTGGGTCTCAACCAGCGGCAGCAGCCGGCACGGAGCAGCACCCGTGGACAGGAAGAACGGGCCCGTTTTTCGGGGCGGGCGCTGGTGGTCGAGGACAACCTCACCAACCAGCTGGTCGCCCGTGGGCTGCTGGAGCGGTTCGGGCTGCAGGTCGAGGTGGCCAGTGATGGTCAGGAGGGAGTGGACTGGCTGCAGCAGGAAGACTTCGATCTGGTCTTCATGGATGTGCACATGCCGGTGCTGAATGGCTACGCCGCGACGGCCGTGATCCGTGACCCGGAATCTTCGGTCCGCAACCATGACGTGCCGGTCATCGCGATGACCGCGAATGCGGTGGCGGGCGAACGCGAAAAGTGCCTGGCCGCCGGCATGAACGACCACGTGCCAAAGCCGGTGGATATCGGCAAGCTGGAAAGCGCGATCCGGCGCTGGCTGCGGGCAACAGCCGGGCCGGTGGCCAAGGCTGATGCGGCAGAGCCACCGGTGGAGCGCGTAGCGCCGACTGACGAGAAGGACATCTTTGACGAGGCCGCCCTGCTGGAACGGCTGTTTGGAGAAGCCGAGCTGGTCAATCAGATTCTTGGCATGTACCTGCGCGACGCCCCGCAGACAATGCAGCGGCTGCGCGATGCCATTGCAACCGGGGATGCAAAGGCCAGTTCGGATGCGGCGCACGCGGTCAAGGGTTCTGCTCTGAGCATCAGTGGTGGCCGGGTTGCGGCCATCGCCGCAACCATGGAAGAGGCCGGCTGGGAGCAGGACATGGACACCATTCGCAGCAAGCTGCCCGAGCTGGAAGTGGCCCTGGAGGAACTGCTGGCGGTGCTGGCGACCAAGTACGCCGAGTGAGGTTCAACGGGGGCGCGAACCCCCGTCTGCTCAATTGAAGGATTGCTCCCGCGTCGCGGTGAACCTCAGGTCTGGCCAGCGCTCGATGGTCATCTCCAGGTTGACCCGGGAATTGGCCAGGTAGACCAGCGCACCGGAGTGATCCCGGGCCAGACGCTCGGGCATCTTGTCGCAGAGCTTGTCCATTTCGCGTTCCGGGCCGTCGACCCAGCGCACGGTATGGATGGTGGCCCCCTCGAACTTGCTGTTCACGCGGTACTCCTCCCGCAGACGCGACTGCACCACGTCGAACTGCAGCACCCCGACGGCCCCGAGGATGACCTCGTTGCCGATCAGCGGGCGGAAGACCTGCGTTGCCCCCTCCTCGCAGAGCTGGTCGAGGCCCTTGTGCAGCGCCTTGGCCTTCAGCGGGTCAGCCAGAACGACCCGGCGGAAGAGCTCCGGCGCGAAGTTCGGGATTCCGGTGAAGTGCAGCTCTTCGCCTTCACTGAAGCTGTCGCCCAGGGAGATTGTTCCGTGGTTGTGCAGGCCGATGATGTCGCCCGGAAAGGCTTCGGCAGCGGCTTCGCGCTCGCTGGCCAGAAAGGTCACGGCGTCGGAAATGCGCACGCTTTTACCCAGCCGCACGCTGTGCATGTTCATGCCTTTCTTGTACTGGCCGGAACAGACCCGCATGAAGGCGATGCGGTCGCGGTGATTCGGGTCCATGTTGGCCTGAATCTTGAACACGAAGCCGCTGAGCTTTTCCTCCTCGATGGCTACCGGGCGTTCGATGGTCTCGCGCGGGGCCGGCGGTGGTGCCCATTCGGTAAAGCCGTTCAGCAGTTCGCGCAGGCCGAAGTTGCTGATGGCCGAGCCGAAGAAAACCGGGGTCAGGCGGCCTGCCCGATATTCCTCGAGGTCGAAGGGGGTGCCGGCTTCCTGCAGCAGTTCGATTTCGTCCTTGACGGTCTGCAGCGTGTCGCCGAGCTTGTCGCCATGCCCGTCGAGGCCTTCCAGCACCTCGATGTCGCTCAGCTTGTCGCCCTTGCCCGTGTACAGGTACACGCGGTCCTCAAGCAGGTGGTACACCCCCTTGAATCCACGCCCCATGCCGATCGGCCAGGTGATGGGGGTGCATTTGATGTTCAGCACCTCCTCGACTTCATCGAGGATTTCCATCGGCTCGCGACCCTCGCGGTCCATCTTGTTGACGAAGGTGATGATCGGGGTGGTGCGCAACCGGCAGACTTCCATCAGCTTGATGGTCCGCGACTCGACCCCCTTGGCCACGTCGATCACCATCAGTGCCGAGTCCACCGCCGTCAGCGTGCGGTAGGTATCTTCGGAAAAGTCCTCGTGCCCGGGGGTATCCAGCAGGTTGACCATGCGCCCGTTGTAGGGGAACTGCATGACCGAGGTGGTGACCGAGATGCCCCGTTCCTGCTCCATCGCCATCCAGTCGGAGGTGGCGTGGCGGGCGGCCTTGCGGCCTTTCACCGTGCCGGCGAGCTGAATCGCGCCGCCGAACAGCAGCAGCTTTTCGGTGACGGTGGTCTTGCCGGCATCCGGGTGGGAAATGATGGCGAAGGTTCGCCGCTTGGCGGCCTCTTGGGCGATGCGGGACATGGGGCGGAAAGCCACGGGAAAACCGGGCATTTTACCGGGTCTGCGCCGCTGCCCCCGGCTGGGCGCGACGAAGGGTCGCTCCCCCGCGGATCAAGGGGACCGAATCAGCCGGCTTGGGGGCCGAAGTCCAGTGCGGCAACAATGGCGTTCAGGCGCCCCTGCTCCCCCTGGTCTTCGAGCGGAATGCCCGCCTGCTGCAGCGCCGCGGCTTCGGCCTCGGCACGTGCTACGAAGACCTTGGTGGCCTGTTCGATCAGGCTCTGCAGCCGGCTCAGGCGGGTGGCGATCTCTTCGGGTTTGCGCACCCAGGTTTCGATGATCGTCCCCTGTTTGGGGTTGATGTTGGCGGTGGTTCCGCTGGCGGTGGCCAGGTCGTTGAAATCGGCGCACCAGCGCGGGGGTGCAACCGGCTCCAGCGTGAAATAC
>JBFHON010000214.1:0-5340 GCA_041593295.1 Oceanococcaceae bacterium
GCCGGGCCTGGTGTCTAGGGGCGCTTGTAGCGCGGGCAGTACTGGTGGAACAGGCGTCTCTCCGGCCATTGCAACGCCGTCAGCCGCCCGCCCCAGACGCAGCCGCTGTCCAGCCCCCAGACATTGTGTGCGGCCTGGTGGGGTTGGCCCAGTGTGGACCAGTGGCCAAAGGCGATCACCTGCTGGCGGGTCTTTCGCTCGGGGTGTGCGTACCATGGCAACAGGCCTGCTGTGCTGGGGTGATCCGGGCCGTGCTTGTTGCTCAGTTCCAGCGTGCCATCCGGGTGGACAAAACGCATGCGGGTGAGCGCATTGATCGTGAAGCGGGTGCGCTCGCTCCCCCGCAGGCTTTCATCCCAGCGTGCAGGCATATCACCGTACATGGCCGCAAACAGTTCCGCTGCCGTTCCGGGGTCACGCAACTGGCTCTCCACCCGCCGGGCCTCGGCGTGAGCCTGCTCCAGGGTCCATTGCGGGGGCAGTCCGGCATGCACCATGGTGAGCCCGTCGCTTTCCACCAGCAGATCCTGATGCCGCAACCAGTGCAGCAGTTCCGGTCCGTCTTCGGCCTCCAGCAACTCGCGCGCGGTCTTGCCGCATTTGCCGACGCGCCCGCTCGCATGCGCCAGGACCGCCAGATCATGGTTGCCCAGCACGCAACGCAGCGGCCGTCTGAGTTTTCGCAGATGGCGCAGGGTTTCCAGTGACTCGGGCCCGCGGTTGATCAGGTCGCCACAGAGCCATAGCGCGTCACCGCTCTTCCACGGCAAGGCATCGACCAGGTTGTGAAAGTCATGGCAACAACCTTGCAGGTCGCCGATGATGAAGACGCTCACACGAGTTCCTTGTTAGTCAGGCGGCGCAACTCAGCCCGCAAGGCTGGCCACGGAAAGCCCCATTATGCGGCGCGTTTGCACTGTTCCAGAATGTCCGTGATGATGGCTGCCCGCCAATTGACATATTCTTGACGCAGCTGACGGGAGTATGACCTTGCACTGGAAGGTGCTGGTGCGCTTTGTTCCCAGGAGTAAGAACACATGAACAACAAACGGAATCTGAAAGGGCCGGCTGCTGCAGCACACAAGCAAGGCGGCGCAACGGTTATCGAGTACGCCCTGATCGCGGCCCTGATTGCAGTGGCTGTCTACACAGCGGTGAGCACGCTGGGTGGCACGGTCGGTGACAAATTCGACGAAGCCAACACATCGATTACCGGTGGCTAAGCACGCCAAGTCGTCCTTGATGCGATGAAGGAACTCAGGCGACAGTCAGGCGCAACAGCGCTCGAGTTTGCGCTGATATTCCCGTTGCTGTTTGCGATGTTGTATGGCGTCGTAGCTTATTCCTATGTCTTCGTGCTTCAGGAATCGATTACCTACGCCGCGCAGCAGGCAGCGACCGCTGCGGTCAATGTAAGCCCCGTGGCAGCCGGTGGCGCCTATCAGGACGAGGTGCGGACGCGGGTGCAGGCCGGCGCTGTTGCTTCCCTGGGGTGGCTGCCCGAGGCGCAGAGTGCGCGTGTTCTGGGCGCAAACGGTGAGGCGGTGGAGGTGACATTCCCGTCCAGCGTGGCCGGCAGTCTGGTTGCGGTGCGCATGGTATTCGACCTACAGGACATGTTTCCTGCGATGAATCTGCCCTTTGTCGGCAGCTTTCCCCCGTTGCCCGACAGTCTGGTTGCATCGGCGACGGTGGTCGTCGGGGAGCCATGAGCCCGGCGCGTCACGCTGCCAATCACCAGAAGTCTTACGGTGTTATCGTGCGGTTTTTAGGTAAGGTGGCACCTTCGGCGTAAGCACGAGTTTGCTCCTGCGGGGGAGAGTGATGTCCACATACGGATTACAGGTGAGGTGGTTGTGAGTGGGTCGAGCTTGAAAATCGCGGCGCTGGTCGCAGTCCTGCTGGCAATCGTGCTGGGTGGTCTGGCCTGGCGTGCGACGTTGCAGGCCACCGAGGCGGCGAAGCGCGAGGCGGTTGAGGCCGCGATGGCAACCGTTCCCGAAGTGGAGTCACGCGCGCTGGCGGTGGTCGCACTCAAGCCGCTGCAGGCCAACAAGCCGGTTCCTGCCGAATCCGTGGCGGTCAAGCCCGTCCCTGTGGTTCCGGAAAGTTATTACACCGCCGTGGATGATGTTGTTGGACGGATTCCACTGCTGGACATTGATGCCGGTGCGCCGGTGACGCCGCGCTACTTCAAGGACTCCAATATTCTGGCCCGGCTGATCCCGGAAGCGCATCGCGCGATTTCTATCGAAGTCTCCGATGTGGTTGCGGTGGGCGGCTTTGTGCGTCCGGCTGACCGCGTGGACCTTTTGCTTTATGTGCGGGACCAGGATCAGCGTCAGCAATCCCGGGTACTGTTGCGTGACGTGCTTGTGCTGGCTTACGAAGAGCGAATCATCGAACGGCCGCAGGGTATCGAAGACCAGGGGCCGCGTAATACGCAACGCGGACGCTTGCGCACCGCCGTGGTCGCGGTGCCGGAAAAGGAAGTGACTCGCGTCATGCTGGGTGCCAGCGTTGGTGATATCCGGCTCGCTCTGATTCGTCAGGAAGTGGATCTGGCCAAGCAGGAGTCGACCCTGCCCGAAGTGAGCCCGACGCCGACCGTGATCGACCCGGCGCTGCCGGTGACGCTGGAAGAGCTGGCCTTTATCAAGAAACCCACGCCAACACCCCGGGCCAAACCCGCACCTCGAAGCTATACGGTGGATGTCTTCCGTGGCGGGGACAAGACCCAGGAGCGAGCACGATGAATTTGCCGTCAAAGTTTGTCGCTTTTGCGATTCTGCTGGTCACCTCGATCGCTGCGCAGGGGGCGGACTCGGTCAGCCGGGGCGGGGTGTTGACTGTCGAAGAGGGCACTCATCGCCTGCTGCAGCAATCCAATGTGCAACGGGTTGCCGTGGGCAAGACCGACATCGCCGATGTCGCCGTCATCAGCCGCAAGGAATTGCTGATCACGGGCAAGAAACAAGGGGTCACCTCGCTGCTGATCTGGTACGCGAATAGCGCCGAAACCGCGACCTACAAGCTGGTGGTCACGGCGGTGACCGACCCGCTGGCACCGTCGGAAATGGACGAGGAAGTGGCCGCGGTACGGGTCACGCCGGAGCGTCTGGATGGGCGCTTGAGCAACCTCCCTTCGCATGCACGGGCACGAAATCTGGCCGGCGAACAGGCGGTGGACACCAGCTATGTCGCCCTGCCCAGTCAGGTGCTGACCGAAATCCGGATTGCGGAAATTTCCCGCAGCACGCTCAAGGAGTTCGGCTTCAACCTGCTGCTGAACCGTATTGACGGCTCCGTTGCCGTGGCGCGACCGGGGACCCTGAGCAGCGCGACGCTCGGAGCACCCCCCAACGGCGCGGAACCCTTCACCGAGCCCGTCGTATTCAGCAGCGACTCCGGTTTTCTGCCGCTGCAGAACGCCTTCAATATCGTGCTGGGGAATGCCAGCCGGGATGTGCTCGGTTTTCTCTCGTTGCTGGAAAACCAGGGCATGGTGCGCACCCTCGCGGAGCCTTCACTGGTGGCCAGCAGTGGCCAGACGGCCAGCTTCCTGGCCGGCGGAGAGTATCCGGTGCCGATCAGCCAGGGCGGCAGCAATGGTGCCGTGACCATCGAGTACAAGGAATTCGGTGTGCGCTTGTCACTGACGCCAACCGTGCTGTCTCGCAACCGCATCAGTTTGCGTGTTGCCCCGGAAGTCAGCGAACTCGATTTCACCGCTGGCGTGAGCATTGGCGGAACTTCGGTGCCGGCACTGGCCGTGCGCCGAACGGATACCGTGATCGAGCTTGGGGATGGCGAAAGCTTCGTGGTGAGCGGTCTTGTCAGCCAGAGCATGATGGCCAATGTGGACAAGGTGCCTTTCCTCGGTGACATCCCGATCCTTGGGGCCTTCTTCCGTTCGAGTCGTTACGACAAGGAAGAGCGTGAACTGGTCATGGTGGTCACGCCACACCTGGTCAGTGCCATTCCGGCCGGGGCGGAGCAACCGGCCCTGCCGGGTGCGGAATATGACAGCTACGAGCCCGGTTTCGGGGAGCTGCTGTTCGAAGAGAAAGGCCGCTTTGATGCCGGCCTGAGCCGCTGAGGAGCACTGCGCACAATGCTCGGAATTGCACTCATTGCATCGGACCCCCTTTACTCCAGCTGGCTGGCGGACGTGCTGGGGGACGATTGCGAGCTGCACTGGCTGCGCCCGGATGATCCGGATGATCCGGTCCTCGAGCAGCTGGAACGGCTCGAGACCCCGGATGCCATCCTCGTAGAGCCTGAGCCCGCGCTGGTCCGCAGCGTCGCTGACGCCGCCTCCAGTCTGGTGGCAGCGGTGTCCATGGACAGCCTCGGCGACAGCGCGATAACCCTGGTCCGTGCGGGTGCCAGCGATATTTTTGTCATGGGTCGCGATGATGGCGAGATTCGCCAGCGACTGGATGCCCTGCTGCGGTCCCGGATGGTTCAGCCGCGTGCGGCAGATGGCGGCTCCAGTGCACTCAGTCGCAGTGCTGACCTCACGGTCCTGCTGGGACCCGGTGGTAATGGCGACCTGAGTTTCTGCGGTGTGCATCTGGCGCTGGCATTGCTGCAACGCGTTCATGCCGGCGAGCGCGTCCTGATGATGGACCTGGCGCTGCCCTGCGCATCGTCGCTGGTGCACCTGGATCTGAACCAGAGCTACTCCATCCTGGATGCGGTCAACGACACCTACCGCTGTGATGCCAGCCTGATCGACAGCGCATTTGCCCGGCACGGGAGCGAAGGTCTCTACATGCTCTCGCTGCCCGAAGACCAGGTCGGCCCGGCGCCTCTGGGTGAAGTCGAGCTCGGCGCCCTGCTGCCGGTGTTGCGTGAGCATTTTCGCCACATCGTGGTCGTTGCCGGGCCGCACTGGCCGGTCGCGATCTCCCGTTACTTGCTGGATGCGGCGACGCATGCGGCTTTCGTGACTGACGGTGGCATTGTCAACAGCCGCTCGACCCGCGCATTTCTCCAGGTTTTGCGTCAGGAGGATATTTCGCTGGGGCAACTGGGTCTGATCTGCGATTCTGCCCGTGGCGTACAGGCACTGGATGCGCTCAACCTCTCGCGCCTGCTGGAACTTCCGCTGTGGGCGGACCTGCGCGGCAGTCCGCAGGCGCGCGCCAAGGCGGTCAACCGCGGTGAGCCACTGTTTCATGTGGCGCCCCGGGATGGTACCTCCAAGACCCTGATGGACGTCGCCAGCCGTTTGCATACGGGGCGCAAACCGAGCGAATCCGCGTCGGCTTCCGGGTTCTGGAGCCGCCTGACGGGCGGGTAGACCCATGGCTGAAATCGTTACCGCTCCCCGCA
>JBFHON010000215.1:0-5319 GCA_041593295.1 Oceanococcaceae bacterium
ACGACCGATGGCCGGCTTGCCGCTGGAGAACCCCCTACAAGGACGTACCCGTCATGAAAAGATATTCCTGGGCCGCCGGACTGGCGGCGCTTTCGTGCCTGACTGCCTGCGATGGTGGCCGCGTTGCTGCCGAGACGGCCACTGTCACGGCGCCGCGCGCCGAAGCCGTGTTCGACATCGTTGAAGCGGACCTCGCAGGCGTGCATGCCGCACTGGCCGGTGATGCCGTGCTGGCGGATGGCAGCAAGCTGAGCTGCGTCAGTCTGGTGCAGATGTACATGGACCGCATCTTTGCCTACAACGACACCCCGCAGCCCAGCGGCGGCCTGCCGCTACGCGGTGTGCTGGCGATCAATCCGCATGCGCTGGATATCGCTGCAGAACTGGATGCGGCTTATGAGCGTGACGGGGGCGTCGGTGAGCGCTACCTGCATTGCATGCCGGTGCTGCTGAAGGACAACTACGACACCTACGATCACCCCTCCACCTCCGGTTCCTACGCCATGCTGGGGCACCAGGCCGGTGTGGATGCCCACTCGGTTGCAGGCTTGCGAGCTGCCGGCGCGGTGATTCTGGGCAAGGCCAACCAGGATGAGTTTGCGTTTTTCACCACCGGCTTTTCGGCCCGTGCCATCCAGGTGTCCAACCCCTACAACACTTCCGAAAGCCCGGCGGGGTCGTCGTCCGGCACCGGGGCATCGCTGGCGGCCAGCTTTGCCATTGGCGGTACCGGCTCGGATACCTGCCAGTCCATCCGGCACCCGAGTTCGGTGAACGGCCTGGTCGGCATACGCCCCAGCCTGGGTGTGATTTCACAGCACGGCATTTTTCCGCTGTCGCATGCGCGGGATACGGGTGGGCCGATGACCCGTACCGTGCGTGACGCCGCACTGATGCTGACAGCCATGGCCGGTGCGGACCCGCGTGACCCGAAAACGGAAGCCTTCCCGGCGACTGCGCGCCCGGCCAGCTACCTGACCTACCTGGATCGCGAGCGTTACGGCGTGAAGGGGCGCAACATCGGTATCGTCCGGCAGCTTGGCAGCAACACCAGCCCTGCCGGCAGTGGAGCGCAGGGCGAATTGATCGCTGCTGCGGCGAGCAAGTTGGAAGAAATGGGTGCGACCCTGTACGACGTGTACCTGCCGGACTTCACCAGTCGCGGGGCCGGCAGCAGCCACTTCGACATGAACGATTACTTCAAGGTCTTCGAGGCCGAAGGCGGTGCCAGTGCCCGGCACTGTGTCAGCAGTCTCAACGCCACCGCGACCAACGGTCGGGAAGCCTGCCTGGGCATCGATGGCGTGCTGGAGTCGGCACGCGTGGGGCCGCGGACAGCCGGTCTGTTTGCGCTGGTCGCCACCGGTGACCCGGATGCCGAGCCGACCAGCGAACAGCTGGAGGCCATTGTTGGCGAGCGGGAGTATGTCACCGGCGTCATGGATGCCCTGGTGGATGCGGACGGACTTCCGGTTCGCGATGCCAGTGGCAACCCGGTTCGCCTCGATGCGCTCATCCTGTCGCCGGGGCCGACCGGTGGCCGTACCTGCGACTTCGGCTCCACCACCCAGATGGGCTCGATTGTCGTCCCGGTGGGTTTCGACGAGGACGTCGGCGTGCCGCGCGGCATGGAAATCTTTGTGCGCCAGTTTGATGAAGGTACCGGGTTGGGTATCGCCTACGACTACGAGCAGGCGACCCATCACCGTGCACCACCGGACATCGTTGCCAGCCCGCTGACGGCAGAGGACAACCTGGCGGCATTCAATGCCCGTCAGCAGCAAGCCCTGATGACGGCAACCTCGGCCGCGCCGGAAGACCTGCCACTGGAGGTTTACCAGCAGGCCCTGGCGGAGCTTCTGGGCCTTTGATCCCGGCGGCGGCGCGGACGAAACCTGTGCAACACTCCCGCCTGTAAACGGCAGCACAGAGCGGGAGTGCGTACAAGGTGAGCAGGTTTGAACAGGTCTCTGCCCTGGCGGTGGGGATGGCGATTGTCGATGCGGCGGGCGGCATGCTCGGCTTGTGGTCGGTGACCAGCGGTGATGCCCAGCGGCTGGCGATCACTTTTTTCGAAGCCCTCACGATGCTGGTGCTGCTCGCGAACAGTGTCGCAATCCGGCGCTCGATCCATGCGGACCCGGAGGCGGCCTCTCTGCGCGCCATCGCGACGCTGTGCACGCTGTCACTGCTGGTGTGCATGGGCGGCGACCTGGTGAATTTCAATCTGCCGCAGAGCTACTACCGGCATGGTGAGCTGATCCGGCACGATTACCTGGCCGACTCGGTGCTGTTTTTTGCCCCGGGGTACAGCCTGCTGCTGGCCGCCGTGCTGCTGGCCTGGCGGATGAGCGGGCGGCCGCTTTGGCCGCTGGCGGCGGGTGCGGGCATTGCCGCCGTGGTGGGCTTGTTGAGCCTGTACGCCATGCACCTGCCGGGCGCCGGCACCTATGTCACCGTAATCACGGGCGGTTACAGCGTGCTGATCACGGCGGTCGGAGTCAGTGGCATCCTGCTGGTCTGGGCATTCGGGGGACGACACGCCTCAGCCGGCATCTGGTGTGTCGGGGGCGGTCTGCTGCTGGCCAATCTGGCCGATGCCGTGATCGGCCAGTTCTGGATATACGGAAACAGCGGAGAGGGGTTTTTCCCGATTGCCCGCGAGGTCAACTGGATCTTGTATGTGGGTTCTCAGGCGTTGGTGATCCATTTGCCGCGGGTGCTCCGCAAACCGGTGCCGGCCACTGCGGGCTAAGGCCGAATCGGCCCACCCGCCGATGGCTGGTATCCGGGCTCAGCGCGGCGGATCAAAGGGCTGCGTTCCGCAGCGGAAGAAGTAGGGAAGGCTGTCGATCGGCGCGTCCACGGTGATGTCGGCGGGGCCCTGGTAGCGATCGCCCGCATCGACGTGCTCCCAGCAACCTGCGGGCAGGTACACGCTGTGCTCCCGTGCTCCCGGTTCCACCACGGGCGCCACCAGAACATCCGGTCCCAGCAGCCATTGCTGGTCCTCATCACGCGCGCGCGGGTCGTCGGGGTAATGCAGCCATAGTCCCCGGGTTGGGGGGGTGCCCGTGGTCTGGGCCTGTTGCCAGAGCTGCATGATCAGTGGTGCTGCGGCGAGGTGCAGGCGGGCGGCCTGGCTCCAGTGTTCCAGCGTTTCGTCGCCGAAGAACCAGGGCATCCGCACGCCGTTGCTGGATGAGTTGTGAACCCGGAAGACCGGGGACAGTGCGGCCCAGAAGGACCACCGGGTATACAGTTCGGCATCGGCAGCCCCACCGGTGTGGTAGTCGAAGTAACCGCCAATGTCGGTGTTGTAACCGTAGGACCCGGTCGCGCTGCGGCTGAGCATGTCGGAGGTCAGGGCCGCAATTCCCGATGCGCGGGACCAGTCTGCGGTTTCATCGCCGGGGAAGTTGGAGGATTCATAGGCCGAACTGCCCATGCGTCCGGAGTACCCGGCACGGGTCCAGTAGAAGATGTGCCGTCCGCTGGCCGCTTCCACCTCATCGATGACCTGCCGGGTCGTCTGGTGGAACAGCGTCGGGTAGTGGTTGTGCATGGTGTAACCGGTGGAGCCGTCATGAAAATGCATGTCCAGGGCGATGTGCTCGCCAAAGTCCTGCATGAACCCGTCCGCTCCCAGGTCCACGATCATTTCCTCGATGCGGCTCCGCCACCAGTCGCGGGCATCCGGGTTGGTAAAGTCGATGGCGGCACCCAGGCCGCCAAAGGGCGTGCCGAAGAAATACGGCAGGCCGAGGATGTCGTTCACGACATAGCCACGCTCCACGGCCTCGGTAAAGGTTTCCGGGCGCTCGGTGTTTGCCGGGTCGATGCCGACATAGTTGCGGATGTACAGGTAAGCGCGGATTCCGCGTTCGTGGAGGGCATCAATAATGCTGCGGGTCACGCTGCGCTCGAGTATTTCCCAGCCCTCGAAGGCGTAACCGCGCACCGGGAGTGCCCGGCTGTTGATCTGCTCCAGGTCGGCCCACACCTTGGCCTCGTAACTGCTGGCGTCATCGGCTTCGGCGGACAGTACGCGGACCGCGCGGGACAGGGTCGGGCCGAGGTCTGCAGGGTGTGGCACGCGATGACGTCCCTGGATCTCGGACAGTGCCCGCACGGCCGTCATCTCGTCACCGGGGGCGACCAGGTAGCTCAGCGCCGAGCCCGCGGCGTTGGCTTGCCAGGCCTGGGGGTCTGCCGAGCCGAGGTGGTAGCGCGATGGCACGCTGGTATCGAGCATGAACCCGTAGCCGGCAGTGGACGCGAACGCGGTGGAGATGTAATAAGCCGCGTCTTCTCCCGAGGGAAACATGTAGGTATCGCCGCTGCCGGAGAGTTCGCCCGGTATGGGCCCCACGATGCCGGTGCCGACGTTCTGGGCCTGGATGAAGTTGGTCAGCGATTTGCCGCGCTGGTTCACGCCGTTGTGCCGGCCGCCAAAGCCGTGAAAGGATTCTTCCTCCTGCATGGCGAAGCTGTCCGCCACGAACACGACCCCGTCGCTGGGGGTGACCCGGACACTGACGCCGAAGCTGCCGGCAATATCCGAAACGACGCGGGCCTGCATGGTGCGGCCGTCCGGGGCATTGGTCGCCAGTTCCAGCTCCACGCCGTTGTCGATGGCCTGCGCGCTGACCACCGAGGTGGCGTGAAATTGCAGACCGCTCATGGTCTCGATCAGGTAGTTGCCGACCCAGGGCGTGGCCCGGAGTTGGGCGGACACTTCCCGCCCAAGCATGAAGCTGAATGGCGCGTGCAAGGCGACATCGGGCAGGTTTTCACTGCCTAGCGGGTCATCCAGTATCAGTCCGGGTGCAAACGCGCTGCCCGCAGCTTTGACCTGTTGCAGGACGATGTTCCCTTGCGCATCCGCGAACTCCAGGCGCAGGGGTTCGCGCTGAATGCGGACCGAGCCTGCAGCGCTGCGCAACACGATGTGTGTGTCACCGAGTTCTACCGTGGCGGGCAACGCGGCCGTGGGTTCTGCGGGCGGCGCGGGAGTCAGTGCGCGTGTGCTCTCTGCGATGCCATCGTTGGTGCCGGTGCAGGCACCCAGGATCAGCGTGATCAGCAGGGCGGGGAGGCGAATTCGGGGCGTGCTCATGGTCAGGTTTTCCGCGGGGGCAGAGGGAAAAGGGCGGTTTGGGCTGCGCATCAGAGCAAGCCTGCAGCCGGGCGCAGCAGCTCGAGATCAACGCAATCCGCCATGGCGGCGTATCCGGCCGGGTTGGGGTGCAGGTTGTCGCCGCTGTTGTATTCCGGGGCCAGATAGCCCGCACGCTGCGGGTCCTCAAGGCACGCTGC
>JBFHON010000216.1:0-5302 GCA_041593295.1 Oceanococcaceae bacterium
GGTGCGGGTCATCGCCGGCACCCTCATGCTGGCCGGCCAGACGCTGACAGGGCCAGCCGACGCCCCGGTCACGCAGCCGAACTATCTGGATGTCGAGCTGCCTGCCGGTACTGAGCTCGACATCCCGCTACCCGCGCAGCACAACGCCTTTGTCTATGTCTACGACGGCACTGCGCACATCGACCAGCAGGCAGTGGAAACGCACACGGCCGCCGTGCTGGGCAGCGGCGCGCAATTGCGACTGGAGAACCGCGGCCAGCAAGCCTTGCGGGTGCTGGTCCTGGCAGGGAAACCCCTGGGCGAACCGGTTGCCCAGTACGGCCCCTTTGTCATGAACACCCACCAGGAAATCGAGCAGACGCTGCGCGATTACCGGGACGGCACCCTGACCGCCTAGCGGCGAACGATGCCCAGCGGAGCCAGCGTCAGCACAGGCCGTGACTCGCCAGAGAGTCCGGAGGGCGTGCTTTACAACGCGATGTGCTGCCACTTGCGGCGCTGCCAGACCCACACCAGTACGCCGGTCTGCAGGCCGCGGTAGGCCATCATCAGCAGCCAGATCACCACCAGCCCGTAACCCATCACCGGGCCAGCCAGCCAGGCAGCCGGCAGAAACAGCAACCACTGAAAACCGACACCGACCAGCATCACCACGCGGGCGGCACCGGCGCCCAGCAGGGCCTGCATCAGGATCAGACCAGCACCATCCACCACCATGCCGGCGCCGATCAGCTGCAGGGGCAACCGGCCCATGGCCACCAGCTGCGGGTCGTGCAGAAACAGCATCAGTACCGGTCCGGGCAAGAACACCATGACCGCACCCAGCGTGCCGAACACCCAGGAGGCCAGCCGGATCACATCCCAGGCCCAGCGATGGGCATCCTCCGGGTCCTGCGCCCCCAGTGCCTGACCTACCAGGCTGGCCGAAGCAATTCCAAAAGCCATCCCCGGCAGCACCGCCAGCAGGGTGAGGTTGATCAGCACGTTGGACACGGCCAGTTCCGGCGTGCCGACCTGTCCAATGATCCAGAACAGGGTCACAAAGCCACCGGCAAACAGCACCTGCTGTACACAGGAGGGCCCTCCAAGACGCAGCAAGCCCCGTATCTGCTCCGCACCTGGCCGAACCGACAGAAAACCGTGGGGGCGTGCATGCCGCCAGGCCGTGAGGGTGTAGATCAGGGTGCCGACGACTATGGAAATGGCCGTTCCCAGCCCGGCACCCTGCGTCCCCAGTGCGGGCAGACCGAAACGACCGAAGATCAGGCCGTAGCTCAGCACGATGTTGATGGCGTGCATGATCAGCAGGGTGCGCAGATAGAACTGCGTCTGATTGACGGCGGCGAAATAGCCCCGGTAGGAGAAGTTCATCCCGACGAAGGCCACCGCCAGTGTCCGCGCCTGAAAATAGGGAACCCCCTGCGCGATGACGGCCGGGTCATCCAGCACCGCAGCCAACAGGCTTTCCGCACTGACCAGCAGCAGACCGGTCAATGGAATGCCCACCACCAGCGACAGCAGCAGACCGGCATTCAGTGGTAGCGCGGTCCGTGCGTGATCGCCCGCCCCGAAACGCCGGGAGGCGAGGGCCTGCACCGCGCTCGACAGCGCCGTCAGTGCCGCAACGGACAGAAACATCAGAAAGCTGACCATGCCCACGCCGGCCAGCGCCTCCGGCCCCAGGGCCCCCACCATCGCCGTATCGACCAGGTTCAGGACATTCTGCGATGCCATCCCGCCAATGATCGGCAAGGCCAGCGCCAGAATGCGCCGCCGGCGGTCAGCGGTCACGCATCCGGCTCGGACGGCTCCACCAGCCACGCGGCAATCTGGCTGCGAACCCGGTCCAGGTTCAGGCCGTTGTGTGCGGAAAACAGCTCGGCGGTCACCTGCTCACCGTAACTTTTCAGTTCCTTGCGGGTCTGCTGCAGGGCATTGCCGGCCGCACCGCGCGAGAGCTTGTCGGCCTTGTTGAGCAGGCACAGCACCGGCAACCCGCCGGCCGCAGCCCATTCCACCATTTGCTGGTCCAGCGCCGTCAGCGGACGCCGGGCATCCATGATCACCACCACGCCGGCCAGGGCCGTGTGGTGCTCGAAATAGCCCTGAACCAGACCGGCCCACTGGCGACGCACCGCCTCCGGGGCCTTAGCAAAACCGTACCCGGGCAAGTCCGCCAGGCGCGCGTTTTCCCCCCAGGTGAACAGGTTGATCAGCTGGGTGCGACCGGGTGTACGGCTGGTCCGGGCCAGTGCTTTCTGGTTGCACAGGCGGTTCAGCGTGCTGCTCTTGCCCGCGTTGCTGCGCCCGGCAAAGGCCACCTCGCGGCCCCCTTCGGGAAGCTGATCCAGCCGCGCCACGGAGGTGTCGAAAGCGACTGCGCGCCAGCGCGTCGTGTAGTCGGTGTCCGTCATCCGCTAGAATGCGCGGCGAAGCATGCAAACCGGGGGGCGACGCGATTGATCGCGTTGCACTGTGCCCTGCCGTTACGGCGTGTCGTCATTGATCTGAATTCCTAACCGTCACAGCCGTTAAAGAGGCCGAGACCATGAAACATACATTGCTACTGCTCTCCTTGCTCAGTCTTTCTGCCACCAGCTTTGCCGCCGAACAGGGCGCCGCAGGCGGGGATGCCGAAGCGGGCAAGGCCAAGTCAGCTGCCTGTGCCGCATGCCATGGCGCCGACGGCAACTCCGCCAACCCGGTATGGCCGAAGATTGCGGGGCAGCATGCTTCCTATCTCAGTGGCCAGCTGGCTGCGTTCAAGGACGGCAAGCGCGTGAATGCGTTGATGGCCGGCCAGGCCATGGGCCTGAGCGAGGCCGACATGCAAGACCTGGCGGCCTACTATGCCGGCCAGGAACAGACACCCGGTGTGGCTGACCCGGACAGCGTTGCCGTGGCAGAAGCCATCTGGCGCGGCGGCAAGGCCGACGCGGCTGTTCCGGCCTGCGCCGCCTGCCACGGTCCGCAGGGGCTGGGTAATGCCGGCGCACAGTACCCGCGGGTATCCGGCCAGCACGCGGCCTACACCGCCAGCAGCCTGCGCGCCTACCGCGATGGTGAACGTGCGGGAACTGATCAGGCCCGAATGATGTCGCAAGTGGCTCATGGTCTCAGCGACGCCGAAATCGACGCGCTGGCATCCTACATTTCCGGCCTGCACTAAAAACCGAGAAGACAATCATTATCATGTTGCGCTCCCTAGCCCTGCTTTTGCTGGCAGCCACCACCGCCTGTGGTGCCGCTGAATCCGATACCACCTCCACTGCCCAGCAATACCAGCTGGAGAAGCACTACAAATCTGCCCGTCAGGAATTCCCCGACCCGCATACGGACAAGCCGGATGTCATCGAGGTGTTCTGGTACGGCTGCCCGCACTGCTTCGAGTTCGACCCCAAACTCAACGCCTGGCTGGAAAACAAGCCGGATGACGTCGAGTTCCGCCGGGTCCCCACGGCACTGGGTCGCGCGGTCGGCAAACTGCACGCCAAGGCCTACTACACCGCGGAACTGCTCGGTGTGCTGGACCCGATGCACCATGCGCTGTTCACGGCCATGCACAAGCAGCGTCAGCGGCTGGCTTCCGAATCCGAAATCGAAGCGGTCTTTGTTGCCAATGGCGTTAGCGCCGAAGATTTTCGCGGCACCTTCAACAGCTTCGCTGTCGAGAGCAAGGTGTCCCAGGGTGAAAATCTGATCCGTGCGCTGGGTATCGCCGCCGTACCGTCCATGGCCGTGGACAACCGTTACTGGACCAGCGGCCGTGAAGGCGGTGGTTTCGATGGCATGCTGAAGGTCGTCGACTTCCTGGTCGAGGAATCGCGGAAGCGTTAAGGCAGAACTGCTTGATTCCGGGCATGACCTGGCGCCTCGCCAGGGTTGACTTCCTACCGCAAACGCCCCTGCTGCGCGCCCCATCCGGGGTGCGCAGTGTGGTGTTTTGCGTCCTGCAGGAAGGTTGAACATGCGCGGAACCGCTTTGATTGCCCTCGCCCTGCTGGGTGCAGTGGTCAGCGCTCCTGCGCTTGCTGACCGCAGCGTTCGCGACGACTGTCTGGAATATGCCAAACGCCTGGGCAGCGTGAAGCCCCGGCACTGCAACAGCCCCGGCTGGTATCGCAGCGGCGGTGTCAGCACCCGGGGACGGCCCATCCTGCTGCGTGATATCCCGGCCGGCGCTCTGGCACCGCGTGTGCTGATCGTCGGGGGCATTCACGGCGACGAACTGGCCGCGGTCAGCATCGTCTTCGACTGGCTGGAACGCCTGGATCAGGACAACCCCCAGCGTCTGCACTGGCGGGTAACACCGAGCATGAACCCGGATGGCCTGCTTGACCGCCCGTCGCAACGCATGAATGCCAACGGCGTGGACCTGAACCGCAACATGCCCACCCCCGAGTGGGAGCGCTTCAGCGAAATCTACTGGGTGCACCACACCCGGCGCGACCCGCGACGCTATCCCGGTCCCGGCCCCCTGTCGGAACCCGAAACCCGCTGGCTGGCCAGCGAAATCGACCGCTTTCAGCCCGACGTGATCGTGGCCGTGCACGCGCCGCTCGCCATCATCGACTTTGACGGCCCCGCGCAGGCGCCACGCCGCATTGGTCATCTTCACCTGAACCTGCTTGGCACCTACCCGGGTTCTCTCGGCAATTACGCCGGGGTCCAGCGCGGTGTACCGGTGCTGACCGTGGAATTGCCGTCGGCGGGCATCATGCCGACCAGCGCACAGAAGAAAGCCATCTGGCGCGACCTGTCCAACTGGCTCGAAACCAAGATCACGCACCGAGACGACCCGCTCGTCACCGATGCCGCGCGCATCGCGCGTTAATCCTGTGAACATCTCCTGTCGGATCGGGGCGGCCGTTCTGCTGCTGTTCCTGCACGCGCTGCCGGCCGCTGCCGGCGAGGTCATCCTCGAAGGCGTGGACGGTGAACTGGCCAAGAGTCTGCGCGCAGCCCTCGGCATCAATACCCTGAACGGCAAGGCCAGCGCCGTCATGGTACGGCGGCGACATGCCATTGCCGACAAGGAATTGCGAACAGGTCTGCAGGCCTTCGGCTACTACCAGCCCACCATCAGCAAGGAGCTCAACCTCACCGATGGCAAAACCTGGGTCGCGCGCTATGTGATTGACCCGGGTCGGCGCCACCTGTGGGCAAGCAGCGACATCCGGCTCTCGGCAGACATCGTGCCCCCGCCACCCTGGCTGACCCGGGCGCAGGAGCAGGCAGCCAGGCTCGTCGGCCAGGGGCTGGATCACCGCGACTATGAAAAGCTGAAGTCCGAACTGATCGA
>JBFHON010000217.1:0-5232 GCA_041593295.1 Oceanococcaceae bacterium
ACGCTGTACTTCAGCAAGACCGCCACTGACAACGAGTGGACGATGAATCTGGCCATTGACGGCACCGACGTGGGCAGCCCGACCACGCTCACCTTTGATACCTCCGGCATGATTACTGCCCCGGCCAACGGTTTGACCAGCTTCACCGGCCTGACGATCGGTACCGGAACCACGGTGCAGGACATCGACTTCGATCTGGCGCAGGTGACCCAGTACGGGAGCACCTTTGCGGTCAGTGACCTGAGCCAGGACGGTTACGCCAACGGCCAGATCAATGCCGTGGAGTTCACCGAGGACGGCGTGCTGCAGGCCCGCTACAGCAACGGCCAGACCGTGGATCTGGGACAGATTGCGCTGAGCAACTTCCGCAACCTCGACGGGCTCACCGCGGTCGGTGACAACGCCTGGCGTGCCACCGGTGAAGCCGGTGCCGTACGGCGCGGCGAGGCCGGTACCGGGGATTTTGGCTCCTTGCGGGCCGGCGCGCTGGAAGCATCCAACGTTGACCTGACCGAAGAGCTGGTTCACATGATTACCGCGCAGCGTAGTTTTCAGGCCAATTCCCAGGTGATCTCGACCATGGATCAGATCACCCAGGCCGCCCTGAACCTGCGTTAAGTCGCGCCGGACCTGACAGGTAAACCGCCATGGATCGTCTTCTCTATGTCGCTATGAACGGTGCGAGCCGTTCATTGCACAACCAGGGTGCCATCAGTCACAACATCGCCAATGCGAGCACGCCGGGTTTCAAGGCGGCGCTCGTACGGGCGACGGCGGCTGAGGTCCAGGGCGATGGTCTGCATACCCGGGTCAACGCCCAGGTCGGCGAAAAAGCCTTTGACGGGGCCGTTGGCCGCATTCGCACCACCGGTCACGCCCTGGATGTCGCCCTGCAGGGCGATAACTGGCTGGCGGTGCAGTCACAAAGTGGCGATGTGGCCTACACCCGGGCGGGTGACCTCAGCCTGAACGAACTGGGACAGCTGATGACCGCCTCCGGTCACATGGTCATGGGCAATGGTGGCGCCATCGGCATCCCGCCGGCAACCACGATCAGTATTGGTGGGGACGGAGCGGTCTCGATAATTCCGCAGGGTCAGACCAAGGCCACACCTGCCGAGATCGACCGGCTCCGCGTTGAGGCGGCACCGGAAGGCGGCATGGTCCGGGGCGCGGACGGCCTGTTCCGGCCTGCGGCCGGAGCGGAAATGGAACCGGTGACGGGGAACGCCCTGATCAGCGGCGCCCTGGAGGAATCCAACGTCAGTGTCGCCTCGGCACTGGTCGAAATGATTGCCCAGCAGCGGCAATTCGAAACCCAGGTGAAGCTGATGAACAAGGCGGATGAAAACGCCCAGCGCACCGCCCAATTGATGAGCCTGCGGTAAGCACAGGAGTCCAAGATGAACCATTCATTATGGGTCGCAAAGACCGGGCTGGATGCCCAGCAGACACGCATGAGCGTGATTGCCAACAACCTCGCCAACGTCAACACCACCGGCTTCAAGAAATCCCATGCCGTGTTTGAGGATCTGATCTACCAGAACATCAAGCAGGCCGGAGGGCAGACCTCGCAGCAGACCCGCGCGGCTACCGGCCTCGAAATCGGTACCGGTGCCCGCCTGGTGGCCACCGAACGCGACTTTGCGCAGGGCAACCTGGCCCAGACCGACAACGCCCTCGATGTGGCCATCAATGGCAGCGGTTTCCTGCAGGTGCTGATGCCGGATGGCACGACGGCCTACACGCGTGATGGCTCGATGCAGCTCGACTCCGAAGGCAACCTGGTGACCGCCAGCGGTTACACCATCCTGCCGGGTGTCAATGTTCCTGCGGAGGCCCAGAGTCTGATCATCGGTCAGGACGGCACGGTGTCGGTCCAGGTTGATGGCAGTACCACACCGCAGGAGATCGGCACGCTGACGCTGGCCGATTTCGTCAACCCCGGCGGCCTCGAGGCCCGGGGTGAAAACCTGTACGTCGAGACGGCAGCCAGTGGTGCCGCCCAGGTCGGCGCTCCCGGCGCGGATGGGCTGGGCAGCCTGCGCCAGGGTGCGTTGGAGTCATCTAACGTCAATGTGGTGGAGGAACTGGTCGACATGATCGAAACCCAGCGGGCCTACGAGTTGAACTCGAAGGCGATCGAAACCAGCGACCAGATGCTTGCTTATGTCAACAATAACCTCTGATTTGAGCCCGCGGCCGGGCGCTGAGGCTGCACGCAACCGCCGGGGCTCGCTGGCGCTGGTTGTGCTGGTGGCCGGCCTGGGCAGCGGTTGCGCGAGCAACCCCCATCTGGTGGACACGCCGCTTCCGGAACCGGTCTACACGGCGCCCGAGGCGAAATCCGCCGGGTCGTTGTATGACAACCAGGGCGGGCTGTGGCTGTTCGGTGACCAGCGGGCCCGCAATGTCGGTGATGTGCTGACCGTGGTGCTGCAGGAGCGGACCTCGGCGACCAAGTCGGCCAGCACCAGTACCAGCAAGAGCCAGTCGATCGGTATCGATGTGCCAAATTTCTTTGGCCAGGTGTCCGTGCCGGAGAACTTCAGCGCCGATGTCGGCTCGGACCGTGACTTCGAGGGCAGCGGCAATACCTCCCAGAGCAACCAGCTCAGCGGCCAGCTCACGGTGCAGGTGGTGGAACGCCTGAATGGCGGCGTGCTGCGGATCGCCGGGAAAAAACGCCTGCGCCTCAATCAGGGCGTGGAAACGCTGCAGCTGACCGGGCTGGTTCGTCCGGAAGACATCAGCCCGACCAACACCGTGGATTCCCAGCGCATTGCCAATGCCGACATCAGTTACAGCGGGCGCGGCGCTGTGGCCGACTCCAACGCCCAGGGCTGGCTGGCGAGGTTCTTCGCCTCGCCGCTGTGGCCCCTTTAATGCAGGGATCGACCCATGAAAACACGCATGCTCGTAGTGACGCTCCTGGCCACCCTGTTCACCGGAACGGCACAGGCTGACCGGATCAAGGACCTGGCATCGGTCGCCGGCGTTCGCAGCAACCCGCTGGTCGGGTACGGATTGATCGTGGGTCTGGACGGCACCGGGGACAGCACTACCCAGGCGCCGTTCACCACGCAAAGCCTGAATGCGATGCTGGCGCAACTCGGTGTGGTGCTGCCCACCGGCGTGAACCCGCAGCTGAAAAATGTCGCCGCGGTTGCGCTGCATGCTGAACTGCCTGCGTTTGCCAAGCCGGGCCAGAAGATCGACGTCACCGTTTCCTCGATTGGTAATGCCAAGAGCCTGCGCGGTGGCAGCCTGCTGATGTCGCCCCTGCGCGGAGCTGACGGCAACGTCTATGCGGTCGCCCAGGGCAGCATGGTCGTCGGCGGTTTCGGGGCCGAAGGGCGTGACGGATCCCGGGTGCAGATCAATGTGTCCGCCTCGGGGCGCATTCCCAACGGCGCCATGGTCGAGCGTGCCATCCCGAACTCGCTGGCCAATCAGGATGCGATTTATCTGAACCTGAATCAGGGTGACTTTCGCACCGCGCAGCGGATTGTGCGCGCGATCAACAACCTGCTGGGCCCGGGACTGGCCTCGGCGGTCGATCCGGTCACGGTGGCGGTCAAGCCGCCGCGCAGCGCCGACCAGACCGTGGCCTTCATCGCCGCGCTTGAAGATATCGAGGTCCGGCCGGGTGATGCCGCAGCGCGGGTGGTGGTCAATGCGCGCACGGGAACCGTCGTGATCGGGCAGAACGTCCGGGTTTCGCCGGCGGCGGTCACGCACGGCTCCTTGTCCGTCACGATTCGCGAAAATCCGCAGGTCAGCCAGCCCAATGCGCTGGCCGGTGGGGATACCGCCGTCATCCCCGACTCGGAGATCGAGATCAGCCAGGGCGATGGGCGGATGTTCAAGCTGGAAGGCGGGACGACCCTGGATTCCATTGTTCGCGCGGTCAACAGCGTCGGCGCAGCACCGGGCGACCTGGTCGCGATTCTTGAAGCACTCAAACAGGCCGGAGCCCTGCGCGCCGAGCTGGTCGTTATCTGAACCATGGCCGGTGGCTCTCTGCTGAATGCAGCACCGGCGGCGATGCCGCTGAATACGTCTGCCACACCGACCTCGCTGGCTGGGCGGGGCAGCAGTGCGGCGGCGGACACCCTGCAGACCGCAGCGCGTCAGTTCGAGGCGATTTTCGTCAAATCCATGCTCGATAGCGCGTTCAAGGACGGCTTTGCCGGCATGGGCGACAGCGGGCAGGCCGGCCAGATCAACAGCCTGTGGACCCGCCAGCTGGCCGATTCGGTGACCCAGGGCGAAGGTCTGGGGCTGCAGCGCTCGCTGTTGGCCAGCCTCGGTGGCAGCACTGGCGGTCCGGATGCGGGTCGCGCACTGGCGGCCTATCAGGAGCAGGCAACGAGCCTTGGCACGATTCCCTGGTCCGTGGGCCGTTCTGCCCTGGTCGCCGCATCCGCGCAGGCATCGGGTACGCCAGTTTCTGCACCGCAAACAGCACGCTTCGAATCGCCGGAAGCCTTCGTCAGCGCCCTCATGCCGGGCGTCGAGGCGGCGGCACGCGAGCTGGGTGTGTCGCCACGCATCCTGATGGCGCAGGCCGCCCTGGAAACCGGTTGGGGCCAGCACCTGCCGGCGGATGCGGATGCCGCAAGCTTCAATCTGTTTGGGATCAAGGCCGATTCCAGCTGGCGGGGTGATTCGGTCGAGGCCATGACCACCGAATACCAGGACGGGCAGCCGGATTCATGTATCGCGAAGTTCCGCCGATACACGGATTACTCCGAGAGTGTGCAGGATTATGTCCGCTTCATTCAGGACCAGCCCCGCTATGCGGCCGCGCTCGATCATGGTGGTTCCGACCAGCGCTATATCCAGGCGCTGAGCGAAGCCGGATACGCGACGGACCCGCATTACGCGGCACGTGTCTTGCAGGTAGCAGATTCGCCACGGCTCTCGGCAATGAGTGCTAAGGAATCTGCCCATGACCCAGCTATTTGATATCGGACGATCGGCTCTCACGAGCTACCAGAACGCGCTGGCGACCGTCAGCCGCAATGTTGCCAATGCGAATACGCCCGGGTACGCCCGCCAGTCGGTGCAGTTCGGTGAGCTGGCCGGCGGTGCCGGTGTCAGTGTCGTCACGCTGAATCGTTCGGCAGACAATTCCGCACTGCATGCGGCCCGTGATGCCATTGACGAACGCGCCTACTCCGAGACGCGGGCCGATGTGCTGTCGCGGATCGATACCCTGATTTCCGA
>JBFHON010000218.1:0-5227 GCA_041593295.1 Oceanococcaceae bacterium
GAGCAGTTCCGTTACATCACCCTGGGAATGGAGGACAACCGGCGCAAGATTGCGGCGATGCGCGCCCAATTGGGAAATCTCAGCGCCCGGATTCAACGATTGCAGGAGGCGCTCGGGATCAACGGAGCGCAATCGGCGCGTCTGCTGACCCTGCAGCAGGACGCCCAGTTTCAGCAGGTGCTGGAACGGCACGCGACGGCGGCCGCCAACCTGGCTGAGCATCGTGCGCGCTTCGGCGACAACAACTTCAAGGTGCGCGACGCACTGGAAGTCGAGCGCGGGCTCTACCGGCAGTTGCAGAGCCGGGCGCTCGCTCTGGGCGTCGAGCTGGATGCCGACCTGCCGATTCTGGAAGCGTTCGGGCGAACCGCTCAATCTGCGGACAGCATGGTGCAGTCGCTGGCCGGGCTGACGGTTGAAGCCAGCGGTTTGAGCGCGGAACTGGCTGCGCTTGAAGCGCAGCTGGCCCGCGACGAAGGCCGCCTCGCCGAGGGCATCGGCGAAGCCACCACGCTCGAAGACCTGGACCGCAAACGCCAGGTCGCCCTCGCGGTATTCACCACCGCGCTGGCCAAGGTGGACCTGGGGCGGTCAGACAACTTTTCGTCGTACCCGATGCTGCAGGTACTCTCTCCACCGACCAAGCCCTACAAGGCCGACACGCTGGGTCGCGTGCTGGCTCTGGTTGGCGGCATTCTCGGTTCCTTCTTCAGCGCTACGGGTCTGCTGGTCCTATGGTTTCGCAAACCCTTCATCCAGAAAATTTTGAAGAGCGGGTAGTCTGGTACGCGATCACGCGGACCTATCTCTTCTACCTCTTCGGCGCGCTGTATGTCGTAGCCCCGGTTGTTGCGTGGATCCTCTTCGCGGTGCTGGTCAACCGGGTCTTTTCGGAAGATGCATCGGTCCGGCCCTATATTCCCCTCGCGGTGAAAGTGTGGATTCTGGCCATGCTGGTGATGCTGCTCAGCCTGATTGCCGGCCATGTCGGCTACAACCTCGGTGTCCCCAAGCTGATCAAGTCCACCATCGGCTGGGCCAAGGGCTGGGCTTTGCTGGCGTTGTTTCCGCTGATCGGTTGCCTGAACATCCGGCCGGAGCTGATCTATCGTGCGGCGATGGTGGTCTGCATGCACACCATCGTCCTGTTGCCGGTTTTCGTGCTGGCCTGGGCGGCCGGGCTGCCGCAGACGGTGTACGTGTCCCCGCTGAAGGTGATCGGTGGTCCCGGCCCCGAGTTCTTTTCACTCAACCTCTACGAGATCGACCCGGGGAGCGGTTTGCCGCGGTGGCGGCGGTTCACGCCCTGGGCGCCGGCGGTCGGTTTCGTGGCGAATGTGTATTTCGTATTCGCGCTGCGCGAGCGCGATCTGCGCTGGAAGACACTGGGCATACTGGGCTGCATCGTGATGGTGCTGATGTCGCAGTCACGATTGGCGCTGGTTGCGCTGGTGACAGTGGGCTTCATCACCTTCTTCCTGTCGCGCATCAGTCGTCCGTGGGTGCTGTTCATGGCCAGCGGCGTGTCGACTCTGGCGGGCATCGCCGGGATCTGGATCGTGAATTTCATTACCGGTTTCTGGGATGCGTTCCGCGCCGCCCGTGCCGGCTCGACACGCGTGCGCGAAGCGCTGGGACGGATTGCCGTCGAGCGCTGGCGCAACGAGGCACCGATCTGGGGGCATGGCATCGTGGAGCGGGGGCCGCACCTGGTCGAGTACATGCCCATCGGTTCCCATCACAGCTGGTATGGCCTGCTGTTCGTGAAAGGCATCGTCGGCTTCCTGGCGCTGGCCGTGCCCATGGTGTTCGGGTTCCTGGACCTGGTCGTCAAGGCGCAATCGGCACCGGTGGCACGCGGCGGACTCGCCATCATGCTGATCCTGTTCCTGTATACCTTTGGCGAGAACCTGGAAATTCTGGCTTATCTGTACTGGCCCGCGTTGATCATCCTGGGGAGCGCCCATTCCAAGGTTCCGGAATATGCCGGGGAGCAGCAGGCTGCAGCCTGAGACCACCAACGAGGGAGTCGGCATCATCCTTCGAAAACACGAGGACGAGCAATTGGACAAACAAGACGAGCAGATCCGGATCATCGCCACGCAAGCCTTCGCCGACCAGAAGCCCGGAACATCGGGCCTGCGCAAGAAGACGGCGCACTTCCGGCAGCCGCATTATCTGGAAAACTTCATTCAGTCGATCTTCGACACCCAGCCCGCGCTGCAGGGGGGCACCCTGGTGGTCGGTGGGGATGGGCGTTTCTTCAACCGCGAGGCGACCGGCATCATTGCGCGCATGGCCGCCGCAAACGGGGTCCGTCGCCTGCTGGTTGGTCGGGGAGGTCTGCTGTCGACACCGGCAGCATCCTGCGTGATCCGCAAATACGCCGCCGGTGGCGGCATCATCCTGTCCGCCAGCCACAACCCCGGTGGTGAGCAGGGTGACTTCGGCGTGAAATTCAATGCGGCCAATGGTGGCCCCGCACCGGAGTCGGTCACGGCCGCGATTCATGCCCGCAGTCTGGAAATCGACCAGTACCGGATTCTCGATGCCGCGGAGCCGGACATCGACACACCCGGAACCCACAGCCTGGGCGGGATGCAGCTTGAGGTGATTGACCCGGTCAGCGACTACGCCGACCTGATGCGGTCGCTGTTCGACTTTCCGGCGATCCGTGCGCTGTTCGCCGGGGGCTTCCGCGTCTGTTTCGATGCCATGCATGCCATCACCGGGCCCTATGCGCGCGCCATCCTCGAGCAGGAACTGGGCGCGCCGGCCGGGACGGTCATCCATGGCGAGCCGCTGGAAGATTTCGGGGGTGGCCACCCGGACCCCAACCTGGTTCACGCTCGCGAACTGGTGGCGGCGCTGGCCGAGGAGGGCGGGCCCGAGTTCGGCGCGGCCTCCGACGGCGATGGGGACCGCAACATGATTCTGGGGCGCGGCGCCTATGTCTCGCCCAGTGACAGTCTGGCGGTGATGCTGGCCAATGCCGGTCACATTCCCGGCTATGCGGGGCGGGTCAGCGGGGTGGCACGCTCGATGCCGACCAGTACTGCGGTTGACCGTGTGGCCCAGGAGCTGGGCATACCCTGTTACGAAACACCGACGGGCTGGAAGTTTTTCGGCAACCTGCTCGATGCCGGCAAGATCACGCTGTGTGGGGAAGAGAGCTTCGGCACCGGAGCGGATCACATCCGCGAAAAAGACGGCCTCTGGGCGGTGCTCTACTGGCTGAACATCATCGCGGCCCGGCGGGTGTCCGTCGCCGAGTTGCTGGATGAACACTGGGCGCGCTTCGGTCGCAACTATTACACGCGGCATGACTTTGAAGGGCTCCCGGAAGAAGCCGGTCGCGCCATCATGGAACACCTGCGGGCGAGCCTGAGCTCACTGCCCGGTCGACAGCTCGGTACGCTGACGGTGCAGCATGCCGATGAGTTCAGCTATACCGACCCGGTGGATGGTTCGGTCAGCTCGGCACAGGGCATACGGGTGGCATTCGATGACGATTCGCGCATCGTCTACCGCCTGTCCGGCACCGGGACCAGCGGCGCCACCTTGCGGGTGTATCTGGAGCGGCGGGTCGTGAGCCCCCGCGATGGTGATCCGCAACAGGTGCTGGCCGACCTGATTGCGGCCTCCGTCGACCTGGCCGATCTGCAGGCGCTGGCCGGACGCACCACGGCTGATGTCGTGACCTGAGCCCTAGCGCCGGGTCCGGAAGACCGGCAGGCCGATGGACCAGCGTATCGCTGCGAGGCGCAACAGAAAAATGCTGCTCCCGGCAATCAGCGCCGGAATGCCCGGGCGCAAATCCGTGAGGTCCAGCGCAATGAATGCCAGCGCACCAAGCCAGGCCGCGGTGGCATAGAGCTCCCCCTGGAACACCAGTGGCTCTTCATTGCACAGCACGTCGCGCAGGATGCCGCCCATGACTCCGGTGACGACCCCCATGAACGAGGCCACCAGCCAGGGCGCATCCAGGTTCAGTGCGGCCCGGGTGCCGGTGATGGTGAACAGCGCCAGGCCCAGGGCGTCCGGGAGCAGAAAGAGGCGCGCCGGCAGTTGCATGATGCGGGCCAGAAAGAACGTCAGGCCTGCGGCACCAAAGGCCATGAGCAGGTAGCTCTGATCCACCACCCAGAACACCGGACGCCCGAGCAGCAGGTCACGCAAGGAACCGCCACCCAGCGCCGCCGTCATCGCGATCAGCAGCATGCCGAACAGGTCGTAGCGTTTCTTTCCGGCTTCCAGAACGGCTGCCGCCGCCATGGCTGCTACGGCGCCCAGGCCGAGCCAGTACATCAGTACGCTGAGAATCGGGAGGTTCACGGGCAGTTCGCAGTCCAGGGGAAGAAGGCCGGGCGGTGGCGTGCTGAAGCGGATATCGCCGTCAGCGCAAGGGCGCTCATTCTGCCCGAATGGTGAACTTGCGCGGGTGAGCGTGCAGGCCCGGTGCACCATGGACACACGCGGATAAGGTTGGGGTGCGCATGAGTGTTTCCGGCGTCCGTAGTTTTTGCTCGTGCGTCCGGCTTTGCAAAGAACTATACTAATGTCAGATAAGAAATTGCGCGCTACTGGAGATCACCGCCGGTAGCGAAAAGCAGGTAGCGGAAGTGAACTACCTGCCAGGGGTGCGACGGTAGGAGACCACAATGAGAGCGGAACGGGGCTTGGCAGCGTGTGCCATTTTTTTACTGGCGCTGAGCGCATGTTCACAGAATGACGGCGGGCCGGGGGAGGGCGTCCTGCCGTCGCCAAGCCCCAGTTCCGCGCCTCCGGTGTCGCCGACGCCACTGCCCGGCATCAAGCAGGGGCAGATTCATGATTCGGCCATCACCGGGCTGAATTACCGCTCGGCGAGTCTCGCGGGCACGACCAATCTCTTTGGTCAGTTTGATTATCGCGACGGCGAACGGGTGGCCTTCCTGATTGGCGATATCGCCATCGGCGAGACGGCCGGAGCGCCGCTGGTGACCGTCACCAGCCTGGTGACGGGCAGTCTCGGTGACCGCACCCTGTCCGCGCGGGTGATCAACCTCGCGCGTTTGCTGCAGACGCTCGACAACGATGCCGACCCGCGCAACGGGATCGTTCTTGCGCCACAAAGCCTTGCCGCCGCCGCCGGGCAATCCATCAATTTCGATGTCGCACCGGAGCTATTTGCCCAGGACCCGGGGCTGGTTGCCTTTCTCCAGGCCAGTGCGCAGCGCGGCGGGCC
>JBFHON010000219.1:0-5218 GCA_041593295.1 Oceanococcaceae bacterium
CGCGAGTGGCAGATTCCGCGTCAGCCGGTCCGTCCGCATGATCGTATTCGCGGTTACCTCAAGGAAATCCGTACCGAAGTGCGTGGTCCGCAGCTGTTCGTCAGCCGCACCGCACCGGAACTGATCATGGAGCTGTTCGAGCTGGAAGTGCCGGAAATCGGCCAGGGCCTGATTGAGCTCAAGGGCGCCGCACGCGACCCGGGTTCACGCGCCAAGATCGCGGTGCAGGCCAAGGATCGCCGGATCGACCCTGTCGGTGCCTGCGTTGGCATGCGCGGGTCGCGGGTGCAGTCGGTGACCAACGAACTGGCGGGCGAGCGGGTCGACATCGTCCTGTGGGACCCGAACCCGGCGCAGTATGTGATCAACGCCATGGCACCGGCGGATGTGGAGTCCATCATCGTGGATGAGGACAGCCACAGCATGGATATCGCCGTTGCCGAAGACAAACTGGCACAGGCCATTGGTCGTGGCGGGCAGAACGTGCGTCTGGCATCGGACCTCACCGGCTGGAAGCTGAACGTGCTGTCCGCAGAGGACGTGCAGAAGCGTCAGGACGAAGAGGCCGGCAAGGTGCTGGAGCTGTTCGTCGAGCAGCTGGATGTCGATGAGGAACTGGCAACCATCCTGGTACAGGAAGGCTTCACCACGCTGGATGAAGTCGCTTACGTGCCTGTTGAGGAAATGCTGGAAATCGAGGCATTCGACGAGGACATCGTCGAAGAGCTGCGTAGCCGCGCACGGGACGCGCTGCTCGCCAGCGCCATCGTGAAAGCGGAACACGGCGACGTGCAATCACCGACCGAGGAACTGCTCGGTGTGGAAGGCATGACGCCGGAACTGGCCGAGGCACTTGCCGAGGCTGGCTTCCCGGACCGGGAAGATCTGGCGGAAGCCGGAACGGATGAAATTGAGGGTGTGGGTGGACTGGACGCGGACGCGGCCGGCAAGCTCATCATGGCGGCCCGCGCCCACTGGTTTGAAGAGGAAGAAGACACTGCCTCGCCTGCAAATGCGGAGGACTGAGCATGTCTGTAACGACTGTAAAAGAACTGGCCGAACAAACGAAAACGCCGGTTGATCGCCTTTTGGCGCAATTGAAAGAAGCCGGTCTGGATGTCGCCGATGGCGAAGCCCAGATTGACGACGAGCAAAAGCGCAAATGGCTTGAACACCTGCAAGGCAAGCGTGCTTCGCTGAAGGTTGGCGCTGGGCGCAAGCTGACGGTCAAGCGCAAAGAGCAAAGCGAACTGAAGGTCACGCCCGGGCGTGGTCAGCGGACCAAGACCATCGCGGTCGAAGTGCGCAAGAAGCGAGTTGCCGTGCCACCTCCGGCCGCCGAAGAAGCGGCCCCGGTCGCGGAAGAGCCCCCGGCTCCTTCGGTTGCGCCGGTGGAAGAGCCGAAAGTTGAAGCGGCACCCGCTGCGCCGGTTGCGGAAAGCAAGCCTGCAACGCCGGAGCCGGAAGCGAAACCGGTTGTCGAAGACAAGCCGGAGCCGGTAGCGGAAGAAGCTCCTGTCGAGAAGGCGCCTGAGGTCGAAGCACCTCCGGTGGCGGAAACGCCGGCCGAGCCCGCTGTGGAAAAAGAGCCTCCGGTCGCGGAAGAGCCCGCCGAAGCGAAAGCCGAGCCCGAAACGGCGCCCGAGCAGCCTGCGGATGCGGAAGCGCCGGCGGCAAAGCCGGCAACCGCTCCTGCGGGAGAAGCTGCGGAACTGCGTACCGAGGTCAGCTCCTTGCGTCGCCGCGTGCTGGAAAACCTGCGCCGTGCACAGGAACAGGAAGCCGGTCTCAACAAGGCGCGCGAAGAACAGGAACGCGAGCGCGAACGTGCGGGCAAGCTGGCCAAGGCCAAGGCCAAGGCCGGTGGGCGTCGCGGGGCAAACGAGCCCTTGCACGTTGCTGCCGACAAGCGCGGGCGGCGCCGGAAAGGCAGCCGTCGTGGTGACAATGTCAAGGTTGAAACCACACACAAATTCGAGCGCCCAACGGCTCCGGTGATCCGGGAAGTGGAAGTGCACGACAACATGACCGTCGGTGAGCTTGCCTCCGCCCTGGCCGTGAAGGCCGGTGAGCTGATCAAGGTGCTGATGGGCATGGGCATGATGGTGACCATCAACCAGAAGCTCGACACCGACACGGCGCAGCTTGCGATTGAGGAAATGGGTCACACGGTCAAGCGTGTTGCCAGCCAGGATCGGGAAGAGGAACTGCTGGACGAGCTGAAGTCGGATGATGACTCCGACCTGCAGCCGCGTTCGCCGGTCGTCACGATCATGGGTCACGTTGACCACGGCAAGACCACCCTGCTGGACTACATTCGCAAGGCGCGTGTTGCCGCTGGCGAAGCCGGCGGGATTACCCAGCACATCGGCGCTTACCGGGTCGAAACGCCCAACGGCACGATCACTTTCCTGGATACGCCCGGTCACGCCGCCTTCACCCGCATGCGGGCCCGTGGTGCGGCAGCAACCGACGTGGTGATTCTGGTTTGCGCCGCGGATGACAGTGTCATGCCGCAGACGCGCGAGGCCGTCAACCATGCGCGCGCCGCCGGTGTGCCGATCGTGGTTGCCATGACCAAGGCGGACCGTGAAAACGCGGATACCGACAAGGTCAAGAATGATCTCTCCGCGCTGGAGCTGATCCCGGAAGAGTGGGGCGGCGATGTGCCGTTCATCCCGGTCTCCGGTATCACCGGCATGGGTGTGCCCGAATTGCTGGAAGCCATCCTGCTGCAGGCCGAGGTTCTGGAACTCAAAGCCAGTCCGTCGATCCCCGCAGAAGGCGTGGTGGTGGAGTCTTCGGTCGAGCGTGGCCGGGGTTCCGTGGCAACGGTGCTGGTACGCAAGGGCACCCTGCGCAAGGGCGATCTCGTGCTGGCCGGTCAGTTCGTCGGGCGCGTTCGTGCACTGTTCGATGACCAGGGCCAGGCCGTCAACGAAGCCGGTCCTGCGGTTCCGGTCCGGGTTCTCGGTCTGGATGGAACACCGGACGCCGGTGACGAAGTCCTGGTGGTGTCCGACGAGCGCAAGGCGAAGGAAATCGCCGAAGTGCGTGCGCACAAGGTACGCGATGCCCGGGCTCGTTCCAACGAGCGTCGCCTGCAGGGCGACTGGACCCAGCAGATGGGTGCGGCCGAGCAGCGGGTGCTGAACATTGTTCTGAAGGGCGATGTGCAGGGCAGCGTCGAGGCCATCACCGAAGCGGTTACCAAATTCTCGACCGACGAAGTGCTGGTCAAGATCGTGGGCTCCGGTGTCGGCGGCATCTCCGAGTCCGACGTGGACCTGGCCAATGCGTCTCAGGCCCTGCTGGTCGGATTCAACACCCGGGCCGATGCGGTCGCCCGTCGCCGGGCTTCCGAGCTGGGTATCGAGCCTCGCTACTACTCGGTCATCTATGACCTGATCAACGATGTGCACGATGCGGCATCCGGCCTGCTGGGTACCGAGACCTCCGAGCAGATCGTGGGCGTGGCCATGGTGCGCGATGTGTTCCGTTCTTCCGGTTTCGGCGCCGTCGCCGGCTGTCTGGTCGAGGAAGGCTCTGTCCGCCGTGGTCTGCCGATTCGGGTGCTGCGCGACAGCGTGGTGATCTTCGAGGGCGAGCTGGAATCTCTGCGCCGGCACAAGGACGACGTCAACAAGGTCGAGGCCGGTACCGAGTGCGGTATCGCGGTCAAGAACTACAACGACGTTCAGGCCGGTGATCGCATCGAATGTTTCGAGCGCGTGGAAGTGGCCCGCAAGCTTGAGGAGTCGGCGGAGGCGTGAAGCCCGGATCCGGACGTCCCAAGCGATTCGCCGAGGAATTGCAACGCGCGCTGGCGGAGATCCTCCAGCGCGGCGTTGGCGACCCGCGTCTGAGCCTGCTGACCATAACCGAAGTGAACGTGTCGCCGGATTTCGCCAACGCGAATATCCGGGTCAGCCATCTGAACCCGCAGGCGGATCTCGACGAAGCCGTGGCGGCGTTGCACAAGGCGGCGCCTCACCTGCGGCATGAACTCACGAAGAAAGTGCACGCACGGCGGATTCCGCGGCTGCACTTCATTCCGGACCGCCTGCAGGAGCAGGCCTTCGCGCTGGAGGCCAAGCTGCGCGCGGCCCGCATCGACAAAGGCCCGGAAAACGCCGACGACGACAGCAGCGCACCCGACGACGCCTGATCCTGATGGGTCGGAAGAAACGCGGTCGCGATCTGTGCGGCCTGATGTTGCTGGACAAGCCCCGTGGCCTGAGTTCCAACCAGGCGATGCAGCAATTGCGGCGCCTGCTGGATGCCAGCAAAGCCGGGCATGGCGGTGCGCTCGATCCCATGGCGGAAGGGGTATTGCCCATTCTGTTCGGTGATGCAACCCGCTTGAGCCAGCGTGCGCTGGATGGTGATAAGACCTACCAGTTCGTGATGCAGCTCGGGGCGCGAACCGATACCGGAGATGCTGACGGCGAAGTTGTCGAAACCTGCGCAGCCGCCATCCCGTCCGCCGCGGCGATTCAGCAGATCATCCCCCGCTTTCTGGGTGAGCAGACACAGATCCCGCCGATGTACAGCGCGCTCAAGCGCGACGGTCAGCCGCTCTACAAGCTGGCTCGAAAAGGGCAGGTGGTGGAGCGCGAGGCCCGGTCCATCACGGTGTCATCCCTGGTGCTGGATGCGCAGGAGGACAGCCGGGTCCGGATGACGGCGACGGTTTCCAAGGGCACATACATCCGTACGCTCGCCGAGGACATTGCGGCCGCACTGGGGCAATGTGCCCATCTGGTGTATCTGCGTCGGCAGGCTGCCGCCGGACTGAGTGAGCCGCTGGTCACGCTGGAGCAGGTGGAGGCACTGTCCGACGCGGAGCGTCTGGCCCTGTTGCAGCCGCTGGATCAGCTGTTGCCGGAAATGCCGGTCCTGTTGCTCGAGGCGCCCGACATTGCGAAAATACAGCACGGCCAACCCTGTTCTCCGACTGCGGACGAGTCCGCTGCCCAGGCCCAGGAGCGTTTGCTGCTGGATGCGCAAGGGCGGGCCATTGGCATTGCGGTAGGCCGCGATGGCCAGTGGTGGCCGCAGCGGGTGTTCGCAGCCGCGGCGAAGCAGCCTCCGTGTGTGGATGCGCTGCAAAGAGCCGGTTTGCCCCCTTGTAATCCCCAGAAACCTTCCTTATAATTCGTCGTCTTTTGTGCCGCCCCTAGGATTCCACCGGGCCGGTCAACGATTTTTTTCGGAG
>JBFHON010000220.1:0-5194 GCA_041593295.1 Oceanococcaceae bacterium
GCATGGTTGCCGGGCACTATCGTTTCGAAGAAACGCACATTGATCTGGCGCGGCTGTGTGAATGGGCAGGTGTCCGCTTCATCACGGCGGCAGTCACCGGCATCGACCCGGGTGCGCGCCGTCTGCAGGTCGCCGGGCGGCCGGATGTGCGCTACGACATCGTGAGCCTGGATATCGGCTCGCAACCCGACCTCGACTCGCTGCCAGGTGCCCGTGAGCATGCGGTGCCGGTCAAGCCGGTAGCGGGTCTGTGGAGCCGCTGGCAGGCATTCGCCGAGGCGCCGCGGGGGCAGCGGCACCGGGTCGCCGTGGTCGGAGGAGGCGCCGGCGGCATCGAACTGGCGCTGGCCATGGCGCACGTGCTGCGGAATCGCGCGGTGCGCATCCAGGTCTATGGCGGTTCGCGGATCCTGCGGGGTTACAACGCCCGTTCGCGGGCTGCAGCAACCCGCGCACTGGCAGCCGCCGGGGTTGAGGTGCGCGTCGGGGTGCGGGTGGCAGAGGTGCGGGCCGACGTACTGCTACTGGATGACGGCACGCAGGACCCGGTGGACACCGTGTTCTGGTGTACGGCAGCCACGCCGGCGCGCTGGGTGGCTGACAGCGGCCTGGCGACGGACGAGCGCGGTTTTCTGGCGGTGCGCGACACCTTGCAATCCCTGGATGACCCGCGGGTTTTCGCGGCCGGTGATATCGCCACGCAGGTGCGTCATCCGCGCCCCAAGGCCGGGGTCTTTGCCGTGCGTCAGGCCCCGGTGCTGGCACACAACCTGGAAGCAGCCTGCCGGGACCCCCAGGCCCCGCGCGGCTTGCGCGCGTACAAGCCGCAGCGGCGCTTCCTCTCGCTGGTCTCGCTGGGCGACAAGGTCGCAATTGCCGATCGGGGCTTTCTCGGCGCTACCGGAGCCTGGGTCTGGCGCTGGAAGGATCACATTGACCGGGAATTCATGCAGCGATTTTCCGGGTTGCCGCCGCGCCGGCCCATGCGCGCGGATCAGCCGGAGGATGCAACGCAGCCGCATTGCGGCGGTTGCGGGGCCAAGCTTGGCAGCGACCCGCTGCGGGCGGCACTGGCCTCGCTGCGCCAGCTTTACCCGGCTGCGTGCGCTGGTGACGCGGACGAGGATGTCGCGGTCATCGATACGGACGGCCCGGTGCTGCAAAGCATCGATACCTTGCGGGCCCTGGTTGCCGACCCCTTCGTCATGGGGCGTATCACCGCCCAGCATGCGCTCAGTGACTTGTACGCTGCGGGGGCTGATCCGCATTCAGCGCTGGCGCATGTGGTGCTGCCATTTGCCCGTCCGTCGCTCCAGCAGGCGGATCTGGAGCAGTTGCTGGCGGGCGCTCTGAGCGAGTTTTCCCAGGTCGGGTGCCGCCTGCTCGGCGGGCATACGCTGCAGGGTTCCGAACTGCAGCTGGGGTTTGTCGTCAATGGGCGGGTGCCGGCCGGGGGGCGCCGGTTCAAGCATGGAGGCCAGCCCGGAAATGCGCTGATCCTGACCAAGCCTCTGGGAACCGGTGTCCTGTTCGCTGCGCACATGCAATGGCGGGCCGACGGGCGCGATATTGCCGCGGCGATTCGGAGCATGCAGGCTGGCAATGCGCCGGCCAGCCGGGTTGCCCGACAGGCCGGCGCGACTTCGGCAACCGATGTCACCGGTTTCGGTCTGCTCGGGCATCTGGCGGAAATGCTGGGCGCGGGCGTCGGGGCGGATCTGTGGCTGGACGCAGTGCCCTGGCTGCCGGGCGCACAGCAGGCGGCACGCGAGGGCATTCACAGCACCCTGTGGCCCGCCAACCGGGCCGCCCTGGCAGGGCGTCTGGTGGTCGACCCTGCGCTGGCAGCCGTGCCCGAGGTCGAGTTGCTGTTCGACCCGCAGACCAGCGGGGGGTTGCTGTTCAGTGTGCCGGCGGGCGCCGCGGCGACCTGTCTGCAGGCACTGCAGGACAGTGGTCATCAGGCGGCCTGCATCGGGGTGCTGCGTGAGGACGCCGGCCAGCGCATTCATCTGCGGGCAGCCCGCGCCTGAGGCCGTCCGCAGCGGCCCGTCTGTTGGGGCTCAGGCGTTTGCAGCCCAGTCGGCATGCTCGGCGCGGACGCGATCTCCGAGCAGTGTGCAGGCCCGCGCGTTGAACAATTCGGGGTTGCCGCTGGTGGAGTACACGCGACTGCCGGAGCCCGCGGCCGGGTCCGGAATCAGCCGCAGCAACTGGCTGGCAACGGCTGGTGCCGGATCGACTATGGCGACTGTGGGGCCGGCAATGCGGGCAATGGTGTCGCTGGCAAAAGGGTAATGCGTGCAGCCCAGCACCAGCACATCTGCATGTGCGCGGGTCATGGGCGTGATGATGGCCTGCAGCAATTCCTCGACCCGTGTCGGTTCGCCGGCTTCGATGGCCTCGGCCAGGCCATGGCAGGGGTCGGAAACAATGTCGATGTGGGGCGCGTGGCGGGCCCGTGTCTGTGCGAGCAGTTCTCCGGCCAGGGTGGCAGGAGTGGCCAGCAGGCCTACCGTGCCCGTGCGCGTGAGTCGGGCCGCCGGCTTGATGGCCGGTTCCATGCCCACGAACTGCAACTCCGGGAAGCTATTGCGCAGGCCCTGCAGGGCTACCGCAGAGGCCGTGTTGCAGGCCAGCACGATGCGCTCGCAACCGCGGCCCGCCAGCTGTGCCGTGATGCGACGGCAATACTGGCGCAGTTCGTCCGGCGGGCGCGGCCCCCAGGGCAGGCGCGCCTGATCGGCGTGGTAGTGAATATCCAGCCCGGGGGCCTGCAGCAGCACCTCGCGCAGGATGGACAGCCCCCCCAGTCCCGAGTCGAACAGGCCCACTTTCACCGTGATTGTCTGCCGGGAAGGAGGGTTCTCAGGCGCCGCGGGTCAGGCTGGCCCAGTCGTAGTCCGGAGTGCTGGCCGCGATAAACCAGGGGTTCAGGATGTTGTCCTTGGTGTTGTAGCGCAGCGGGGAGCCGTCGGTCGTGAGCACGACACCGCCTGCGGCCTCGAGCACGCACTGGCCAGCGCCGGTGTCCCACTCCGAGGTCGGGGCCAGCCGCGGGTAGAAATCCGCAGCGCCTTCGGCAATGCGGCAGAACTTGAGGCTGGAGCCTGCGGCCACCGGCTCGTGCGGCGGGCAGCGCTGCAGCAGTTCTTCCACGTCGGGGCTGAGGTGGCTGCGGCTGACCAGCGTCCGCCATACTGCTGGGAGCGGCACCGTGGAGATGCTTTCGCGCTGGCCGTCAATTTCGCGCCAGGCGCCCACATTGACGTCGCCCGCCCAGGTGGTGCCACCGAGTGCCGGGGCGTGGACCACGGCCTGGGTCGCGCGGTGGTTTTCAATCAGGGCGATGTTGACGGTGAATTCGCCGTTTTTCTTCAGGAATTCCTTGGTGCCGTCCAGCGGGTCGACCAGAAAGTAGCGCGGCCAGCTGGCGCGTGTTGCGAAGTCCGGCAGGCCGTCTTCCTCGGAAATGACCGGGATTTCGGGGGCCAGTTTTCGCAGGCCTTCAGCGATGACCTTGTGTGCGGCCAGGTCGGCGGCGGTCAGCGGGGAATCGTCAGATTTGGTCTCGACCGGTACCGGCTTGGCGTAGTGTTCGAGAATGGCGGCACCCGCCTCTTTGGCAATAGCAGTCAGCGCGTCAAGCATGATGATTTCCGGTGAGAGATGCCGCGCAAGCTACCATAGCTCCATGAGCAATGCCCTTGACTGGAGCCGGATCGACACCGTTCTGTGCGATATGGACGGAACGATTCTCGATCTGGGATTCGATAACCACTTCTGGCTGGAGGTCGTCCCCCGTGAATGGGGTGCGCGCCGGGGCATGAGCGTGAGCGAAGCGCAGGCCGAGCTGTTTCCGGTGTTCCAGCGCCATCGTGGCAGTCTGGACTGGTATTGCCTGGATTTCTGGACCCGTGAGCTGGGTTTGAACTTGCGTGATCTCAAGCAGCAGTGCGCGTCGCGTATCGGCTACCTGCCCGGCGTCAAGGAAACCCTGCATCGGCTGCGCGAAAGCGGCCTGCACCTAGTGCTGGTGACCAATGCGCACCCGGATAGCCTGGAGGTCAAGCACGAGCGCACCGGGTTGCTGGAGCATTTTCATAGTGCCCACAGCACGCACAGTTTCGGCGCGCCCAAGGAGCAGCCGCATTTCTGGGATCGTTTCGCGGAGCACACGGCAATCGATCTGTCGCGGTCCCTGCTGATCGACGACACCGAGTCGGTGCTGCAGGGGGCACTGGATGGCGGAGTGGGGCAGGTGCTGGCGGTTCGCAAGCCCTCGTTGTCGCATCCGGAGCGCGCGCCCGGGTCGGTGTTCATCGAGCTGTCGACCATGGCCGAGTTGATCCTGCCCTGAACCGCGCCGACAAACGCGCTGACGGCCTTGACACGGTCCTGCGCGGGGACGACTAAGCTTGGTTGGCGTGAACACCTACAAAAACATTGATTTCCATTGCCACTCCACGGCATCGGACGGTGCACTGAGTCCATCGGCGCTGGTCGCCTGTGCCGCGGAGGCCGGGATTGACTGCATGGCGCTGACCGATCACGACACCGTGGCCGGGCTGGATGAGGCCCGTCAGGCCGCTGCAGGCCGGGGAATACATTTCGTCAACGGCGTGGAGATCTCCGTGACGTGGTCGAACAAGACCCTGCACATCGTCGGTCTGGGCGTCGACCCCGGGAGTCCGTTGCTGGAACAGGCCCTGGCGACCGTGCAGTCCGCGCGCGGTGTGCGGGCCCGGCAGATCGCCGAGCGCCTGGAAAAGCTCGGTGTCACTGATGCCCATGCCCGGGCACAGGAGATGGCGGCCGGCGGGCAGCTGACGCGGACCCATTTCGCCCGCCTGCTGGTGGAGGCGGGTGTGTCCCGGGATCTCAAACAGGCCTTCAAGCAGCACCTGGGCAACGGCAAGCCGGCGAACGTGCGGGCCGAATGGTTGTCGTTGGACACGGCCATCACGGCGATCAGGTCCAGCGGCGGGGTCTCCGTTCTGGCTCACCCGTTGCGCTACGACATGACGGGGGCCTGGCGCCAGCGCATGTACACGGCCTTTGTCGAGGCCGGAGGGCAGGCGGTCGAGGTCAGTTCAGGGGTCTCGCAGCAACCGGATGAACTGGCCACCTGTCAGAAGGAGGCCATCCGTCACGGGCTTATGGGTTCCGTGGGGTCGGACTTTCACGGCCCGGA
>JBFHON010000221.1:0-5135 GCA_041593295.1 Oceanococcaceae bacterium
CGCGACGACATGCAGGCGGTTTTTGCCGACATCAACCGACGTGCCCCCGCGCTGGGGATCGATCCCCAGCGCGGGGGCACGTCGGTTGATGTCGGCAAAAACCGCCTGCATGTCGTCGCGTTGCGCGGGCCAGATGCTGTCGGGAGCCAGTCGGTACCCCACGTTAATGGCGGCCCAGCCGGCTTGCAGTATGTAGGGTACAAAGCGTTCCATCTGTGCCGGCTCGCCCTTTTGCCAGCCGCCGCCATGAATCAGCAGGACCGCCGGCAGCGTGCCCCGGGCACCGGGCGGGCGCGTCACCGTATAGGTGGTCAGTGCCGAGTTCGCATCCGGTGCGTAATTGAATGGCCCCTGCGCCTCTGGCAACGGGGCGACGGCCTGCGTCGCGCACCCGCTCAGGGTGGCCAGGAGCGTGACGAGGGCAGGAAGACGAAATACGGAGGAAAGGATCATGATCCGGGCACCGGCGTGGGAAACGGAAAAAATAGTGGGCAGGCTCAGCAATTGAGCCTGCCAGCACTGACAATAAGGCGATGGACATTCTAGGAACAATCGGTGGGGACCCCGTAGCTCTGGCAGCGCTCGGTGTGAGCGTGGGTTTGCTGCTGGGCGGGATTGGCCTGTTGTCGGCTCGCAGCAGGCATTACGCGGCGCAACGGCGAATGGATGCACACATCCAGACGCTGGAACAGCAACTGGTCGATGTGCAGGGCCGACTGCACGACAACATTCATGGGCTTGCGCAGGCCCAGGCCCGTGCCGGGCAGGCCGATCGGCTGGAGCAGGAGCTGCAGCATCTGCGCGAAGAGGCCGCGCAGTTGCGGGAACACCGCGGGCGGATCGAGATGCAGCTGGAGGCCGAGCGCCGCAGCAGCAGCGAAAAACTGAAGCTGCTGGAAGAGTCCCGCGAGACTCTGGCCCAGCAGTTCCGCTTGCTTGCCAATGAAATTCTGGAAGAGAAGAGCCGGCGTTTTACCGAACAGAACCAGCAGAACCTGGGGGCGATTCTCGACCCGCTGAAGCAGCGATTGGGTGATTTCCAGAACAAGGTGGAAAAGTTTTACGACACCGAGGGCAAGGAACGCAGCGCGCTGTCGGCGCAGGTCCGCGAGTTGTTTGCGCTGAACCGTAGCCTGTCGGAAGATGCGAAGAACCTGACTTCAGCCCTGAAAGGCGAGTCAAAGACCCGCGGCAACTGGGGGGAACTGGTGCTGGAGCGCATTCTCGAAAGCATCGGCCTGCAGAAGGGGCGTGAATACGAAGTGCAGGTTTCCGGCACGCGCGATGGGGACCGGTTGCAACCCGATGTGGTGATCCATCTTCCGGATGATCGCCATATCGTGGTGGACTCCAAGGTCTCGCTGGTGGCCTGGGAGACCGCTTGCAGTGCGGATGCCGAAGCCGACCGCATCGCCGCAATGCGTCGGCACCGCGACAGCCTGCGCAATCACATCAAGGAGTTGTCCGCGAAAAACTACCAGTCGCTGTACGGCATTCGTTCACTGGATTGTGTCGTCATGTTCGTGCCCATCGAGCCCGCACTGCTCAGTGTCGTGGCCGAAGAAAGCGGGCTGTTTCAGGAGGCCTGGGAAAAACATGTGCTGCTGGTCAGTTCCAGCACGCTGTTCTTTGCACTGCGAACCGTGGCCTACCTGTGGCGTCAGGACGCACAAAACCGGAACGCACAGGAAATCGCCAGCCGGGGCGCCGAGCTGTACGACAAGCTGAACGGCTTCGTGGCCGAGATGGAAAAGCTGGGCGAGCACCTGGAGCGTGCGCAGCGCAGCTATGCGACCGCACGCAACCGCCTGGTCGATGGCCGCGGCAATGTCATCCGTCAGGCAGAAATGTTGCGTGACCTTGGCGTCAAGCCGAAAAGACTGCTGCCGGAGACACTGCGGGAGGCTGCAACGGATGCCGACCCTGGCGAACGCGCTGCCGCGCTTGCGTCGCCTTCCTCCGAACACGGACAATTGCAGACCCCTCTGGAGGATTCCGCATGATCGAGTTTCTGAATGCCGAAGTGGCCTGGTGGCACTGGATGGTTGCCGGCCTGTTGCTGGCCCTGGGGGAAATGCTGCTGCCAAGCTTCTTCCTGCTGCTGCTCGGCCTCAGTGCGATGGCCGTGGGGTTGCTGCTGCTGGTGATGCCGCTGGAGTTCACAACCCAGTTGCTGCTCTGGGCCGGCTTGAGCGTTGCCAACGTTGTGGCCTGGTTCCTCATCATTCAGCCGCGCATCCCGGACCGTACACGCTCCGGGATGGCCCTGGAAACCCTCGTCGGGCAGGTGGGGACCCTGGTGGAAACCAACCCGACTACGCAGCGCGGGCGGCTGCGCTTTCCGGCGCCGCTGGTCGGCAGCGACGAATGGGAGTGCATTCTGCAGGGTGAGCTGCGCACCGGTGACCGTGTCACCGTTTTGCAAATCAGCGGGAATAATCTGGTTGTCGGCGCGCTGGCTGCTGTATAACCACCGCAAGTCGTGAATTATTGATGGGGGTACACGCGTGGACGCATTGATCGTTGTCGTTATTTTTCTGGTCGTGCTGGTCACGACGCTGGCCAAGGGCATCCGTCTGGTTCCCCAGGGCTCGAAATGGGTCGTGCAGCGGCTGGGCAAGTATCACCAGACCCTGAACCCCGGGCTGAACTTCGTCATTCCGTACGTCGATACCATTCCGTACAAGGTGACCACCAAGGACATCGTGCTGGACATTCCTTCGCAGGAAGTCATCACCGAAGACAACGCCGTGATCGTGGCCAACGCGGTGGCCTATATCAACGTGGCCAGCCCGGAAAAGGCGGTTTACGGGGTCGAGGACTACGTGCTCGCGATCCAGAACCTGATCCAGACCGCGCTGCGTTCGATTGTCGGGGAAATGAGTCTTGATGCGGCCCTGTCTTCACGCGATGCGATCAAGGCCAAACTCAAGGGCATGATTTCGGATGACATCGCCGACTGGGGCATCATCCTGAAGACGGTCGAAATCCAGGACATCAACCCGTCCACAACCATGCAGCAGGCCATGGAAGAGCAGGCTGCGGCGGAGCGCCAGCGCCGGGCAGCGGTGACCAAGGCCGAAGGGGAAAAGCAGGCGGCGATCCTCGAAGCCGATGGCCGACTGGAGGCCTCGCGCCGGGATGCGGAAGCGCAGATCGTGCTGGCCGAGGGCTCGGCGAAGGCCATCAGCGTCGTGGCCCAGAGCATTGGCAGCGAAAACGAACTTCCGGTGGTGTACCTGCTGGGTGAAAAGTACGTGCATTCGATGGAAGCACTGGCCACCTCTGACAACGCCAAGACCGTGGTCTATCCCGCCGACCTGATTCAGTCCGTCCAGGGCCTGCTGAACCGCAGGGGCAACTAGCCCGCGCTACGACCATCTGCGCATTGCGGCCGGGGGTGAGAAGCGGGACGATGCCCGCTTCGTTGTAACCCACGGAAGAGACAATGAATCATCGGAAGACACTGGCCGCGTCCTTGCAGGACCCGGAGCAGTTCTGGGCTGAGCAGGCGCAGCACCTGGACTGGGACAAGACCTGGGATCAGGTCCTGGACCCGTCCCGGGCGCCGCTTTACCGATGGTTCGCCGGCGCTCGGCTGAACACCTGCCATAACGCGCTGGATCGGCATGTGGACGGTGGTCGGGCCGAGCAGGTTGCACTGATCTACGACTCGCCGCTGACCGATACGGTGCAGAAGTACTCGTATCGGGAACTGCGTGACCGGGTTGCCCGTTTTGCCGGTGCGCTGGTGGCGCGCGGTGTCGAAAAAGGCGACCGGGTAGTCGTCTACATGCCGATGGTCCCTGAAGCCATCATTGCGATGCTGGCCTGCGCACGGATTGGCGCCGTGCACTCGGTGGTTTTTGGCGGGTTCGCCGCTGCCGAGCTGGCCAAGCGGATCGACGATGCGCAGCCCCGGCTGGTGATTTCGGCCTCGTGTGGTATCGAGCCCACACGGGTCATTCCCTACAAACCCCTGCTGGATGCCGCCCTGGAACTGGCCGCGCACCCGGTCGCACAGACCATCATCCTGCAACGCGATGCCGTGCAGGCTCCGCTGATGGCCGGCCGTGATCATGACTGGCAGGAGGCGGAAGCCACTTCCGAACCGGTGGGCTGCACGCCGGTGGGCGCGACCGACCCGTTATACGTGCTGTACACCTCGGGCACTACCGGCAAACCCAAGGGCGTGGTGCGTGACCATGGCGGGCATGCGGTCGCCATGGATTACTCGATGCGCGCGGTCTACGGTGTTCAGCCCGGGGATGTGTTCTGGGCAGCTTCCGACGTGGGCTGGGTCGTTGGCCACTCGTACATCGTCTATGCGCCATTGATATACGGCTGCACCACGGTCCTGTATGAAGGCAAGCCGGTAGGCACCCCGGACGCCGGGGCCTTCTGGCGGGTCATCGAGCAACATCAGGTGAAGCTCCTGTTCACGGCGCCGACCGCCTTCCGCGCCATCAAGAAGGAAGACCCGGATGGTGCTTTGCTCAAGCGCCATGACCTCTCGTCGCTGCAGGGGCTGTTCCTGGCAGGCGAGCGTTCCGACCCGGACACGATCGGCTGGGCGCAGGCGCAGCTGGGTGTGCCGGTCATCGATCACTGGTGGCAGACCGAACTGGGCTGGCCAGCAATTGCCAACTGCGCCGGAATCGAGTCGTTACCCAACAAACCGGGGTCGGCAACCCTGCCGGTTCCGGGTTTCCGTCTGCAGGTTCTGGACGAGGAGGGCGAATCCATGCCAGCGGGGCAGATCGGCAATCTGGTCATCAAGTTGCCGCTGCCACCCGGCTGCCTGTCGACGCTCTGGCAGGACGATGCGGGCTACCGTGCCAACTACCTCGAGCGCTACCCGGGCTACTACCTGACGGGTGATGCCGGGATGATCGACGAAGATGGCTACGTCTGGATCATGTCGCGCATCGACGACATCATTAATGTGGCTGGCCACCGGCTGTCGACAGGCGGCATGGAAGAAGTGCTCTCAGCTCACCCGGCGGTTGCCGAATGCGCTGTCATCGGGGTGGCCGACCCGCTGAAAGGACAGCTTCCCGTAGGGCTGGTCGTGCTCAAGGCCGGTGTCAGCCAGTCCGGCGAAGAGATCGCCGCTGAACTGGTGGCGCAGGTGC
>JBFHON010000222.1:0-5129 GCA_041593295.1 Oceanococcaceae bacterium
AGCAGCCCGCTGCGGGCATGCGGAAACGCCGCCTGCCAGTTTGGCAATAGCTGGCCGTCGTCGCTGATAAACAGATGGTGAGTCATCGTTCCGTAAACGCCATCGAGTGGGCGCGAAGCACCGGTTTGAGCAGATACTGCAACAGGGTCTTTTTCCCGGTGATGATATCGACTTCGGCCAGCATGCCCGGAATGACTGGTAGGCCCTCGCCGAGGGTCGGCGTGTCCGTGCGCACGCGGGCGATGTAATAGGCCGAACCATCGTCGGCGATGACCGAGTCCGCCGAAATCTGCTGCACCGTGGCGTCCAGCCCGCCGTAGATGGCGAAATCATAAGCGGTGAACTTGACCACAGCCGGTTGCCCCGGCCGTAAAAAGCCGATGTCCCGTGGCTGGATTTTGGTTTCCAGAATCAGCGTGTCGTCCAGGGGGACGATTTCCAGCAGCTCGCTGCCGGGTTGCGCAACAGCGCCGACGGTATTGACCAGCAGGCGCTTTACCGTGCCGCGCACCGGAGAGCGAATGACCGCACGCGTGACACGGTCGGCCAGTGCACGACTGGATTCGGTGAGCGACTGCAGCTCGCCCAGGGTTTCGGTCAGGGCTTCCTGCAGCTCATTGCGGTGCTGGCTGTGGAGCTGTTCCAGCTTGCGCTCAGCCTGGTTATAGGCGGACTGAACACGGAGAATCTGCGCAATTGCCTGGTCGCGCTCACCACTCAGCCGTGCTACTTCGCGCTCCAGACGCAGCACTTCGATTTCGGAGACGGCGCCAGACCGCAGCAGCGGGCGGGTGACATTCAATTCGTCGCGCAACAGCTTCAGGGTCTGTTTGGCCTGGTCGCGGCGGGCGCGGCCTTCCTGGATTTCCCGCCAGCGTTGCTGGATTTCCTGTTCCGCACCGGCGACCTGCGCTTCGAACTCCCGTTGCTGCGAGCGATTCGCGCTTTCCGCGCTGGCGACGATGTCCGGTGCCTTGGCCCGTGTTTCCGGGTCGATTTCCAGCACTTCACCAGCCAGGGCGGCACGCAAACCGGACGCGCGTACTTGCAGATACACCGTTCGCGACCGGGATTCGCCCAGGTTCGAGGCGAAACGTGTCGGGTCGATGCGCATCAGCAATTGCCCGGGCTGGACAATCTCGCCGACCTCCACGGCAATTTCGTCAACCACGCCGGCATCGACGGCCTGAATCACCTGCAGCTGGCTGGACGGTATGACCCGCCCCTGGCCACGCGAGATCTCGTCCATCTCGGCGTGGGAAGCCCACCAGATCAGGGCCATGCAGGTCAGCAAGGTGAGGTACAGCAGGCGGCGCGCGCGCAGCGGCTCCTGGTTGAGCAGGGCATACGCCGCATCATCCGACCAGGAGTCGCTCGCCGGCCGGGTTGCACGTGACAAACGGGAGAGCAGGCGCACGTAACGCGGCGTGTTCGTGTCCTGGCTCATGTGGTGCTCCGGCGTCCGGGGCCGATGCGGCCCTCCTGGAGGGCTTGCAGCACTTTCTCCCGGGCGCCATCCGCCACGATGCGACCGTGGTCGAGGACCACAATGCGGTCGACGAGGCGGAGCATCGAGGGGCGGTGGGTGACCAGCACCAGTGTGCGGCTGCTGCCCCCCTGCGTCAGACTGCGACGCACACAGTCCTCTCCGGCACGGTCCATGGCGCTGGTTGGCTCGTCCATCAGCAGGGTCAGCGGGTTGCCGACCAGACTGCGGGCCAGGGCAACGCCCTGACGCTGGCCGCCGGAAAGCGTTTCGCCGCGTTCACCAATCAGCATGTCGAAGCCTTGTGGGTGGGCGTTGATCATGTCCTGCAGGCCGGCTTGCTCAGCGGCCTGCATCAGGGCGAAGTCGGTGATTCCGGTGCGCCCCATCAGCAGGTTTTCCCGCAGGCTGCCGTAGAAAAGCGTGGGTTGCTGTGGCACATAGCCCATGTTCTGGCGCAGCTGATGGGGGTCCAGCTGGCGAATGTCGATGCCGTCCAGCCGGACCTGGCCCTGTTCGGGTTGATACAAGCCCAGAATGATCCGCAGGATGGTTGATTTGCCGGAACCGGCACGCCCCAGGATCGCCACCTTTTCGCCGGTGTTGATGCTCAGGTTGATGGATTGCAGGGCCGGTACTTCGCTGTTGGGGTAGCGAAAGCTCACATCCTGGAATTCGATTCGCCCCCGCAGGTGGGGTCGATTGATGGGCGCCGATTCCGGTCGTTCGGACGGGCTTTCCATGACCGCGTCGAGTCCGACCATGGCGGTTTTGGCGTTGTAGTACTGGGTCATCAGGCCAGCCAGCTGCGCCAGTGGCTGCATGGCGCGTGATGTCAGCATCATGGCAGCGATCAGGCCCCCCATCGAGAGGGAGTGGTCGATGATCAGGTACACCCCCAGAACAACGATGCTCAGGGAAGTCATTTGCTGCACGAACAATGCCCCGTGCATCACGCTGCTGCCGAGCAGCTTGAGCTGAGTCTGGGTATGTGCGAGGTGTTCGGTCACACGTTCCCAGCGGCGCTGGAACAGCCCTTCGGCCGACTGGCTCTTGATGTCTTCAAGGCCGACCAGACTTTCGATCAATGTGGCATTGCGCTGGGAGCCGCTGCGATGAGCGTCATCGGCGAGGTGCCGCAGGCTGGATTGCACGGACCAGGAATGGGCAACCAGTAACAGGCCGCCGATCAGCAGCGGCAGAGCCAGTACCGGCGATATCCAGGCGATGATTGCAATGAACAGCAACGCAAAGGGCAGGTCGATCAGTGTGGTGATCGTGGTGGCGGTGACAAAATCGCGAACCACTTCGAAAGCACGCAGGTTCGCCGCAAAGGAGCCGGTCGATACGGGACGGGCATGCAGGCGCATGCCGAGGACGTTGTGCATGATCTGCGCGGACAACTCGCGGTCGACCCGGTTGCCGGCGATGTCGACAAAGTGCGCTCGCGCAGTCCGCAGGGCCAGTTCGGCAGTGAGTACGATGCCCAGTCCTACGGCGAACACCCACAGGGTTTCGATGGCAGCATTGGGCACCACCCGGTCGTAAACGTTCATCACGAACAGCGGCATCGCGGTCGCGAAGGCATTGATGACAAAGGCGGCGACCAGCGTATCGCGGTACAGCTTGCGATGCCGGTACAGCGCCTTCCAGAACCAGTGGCGCTGGCGCACGCTGTGGGTTTCCGGCGCGCGCTCGTCATAGGCGAATTCGGGCTTCAGGTGCACGGCATAGCCGAGCAACTGCTTTGCGAGTCGGGCCCCTGTCCAGGTCTGTTTGCACTGCGACTGCGCAGGCAGGTACAGCGCGTATTCGTCCTTTTGCAGGTCGACACCTTCCAGAACGGCTGCTTTGTCATCCTGAAGCAGGAGAATGACGGCATCGGGGGCTGTGGCCAGGGTCCCGAGTTCCACCTTGACCATGCGGGCTTGCAGCCCGGCATTGCCCGCAGCCTGCAGCAGCAGGCTCGGCGTCAGCTGGCCCTGGTCCAGGGGCAGGCCGGCAGTCACGGCGTCACGGTTGAGTTCCCGGTCCAGTTCCAGAGCGACGTGGGCCAGGCACTCCAGCAGGACGTCCTTGCTGCTCGGCGCAGGGTCTTCACCCTTTTGCAGGTGCAAGGTTTGGGGCTGCTGGATTTGCATGAGTTCCGATTAGTCCGTAAAGCGGGCCTGTCTGTCGGTAACGGAGGTCGCACTGACGGAAAGGTGGCGATGCCGGGTGCATGCAAGCGCCACGCCGTGGTCTGTGAGCACGTCCCCGTGTTGTCATCGTCCTGTCAACTTCCAGCAAACAGCGGTCCCGCCGTGCAAGAAGGGCCCGGTTGAAGGGGGAGCCGGGCCGTTTTCGCCAGCGTCCCTGACGGTTTTTCGTCGCCTGGGGTGAGGGCGGTGACGTGACGCAGGGTGGCGCCAGTTCGCGTGCCGTCCATGTGGCCTGTTGCTGGGGGAGTCTCGGCATTCCATGCTCAATCTGCGTTGCAAATTGCGTTGCAATCTGCAAAAAACAGTTGGGTCATTATTTTTATGGAGCCTGGCGCTCTGCAGAAAAAGGGCTCTGCGGGCATTTCAACGGGCTGGGGGCGCTGGTACGGGAGTTGCTCGGTCACGCGTACGACCCTTTTCCGTGGCCAACATGATTCGCGCCCGCCCTCTGTGCTCCGTCCTTGCAAACCCGCTCCGGCTGGGGGCTGCGCTGTGTCCGATGAAAACGGGGCTGCGTGGAGGTCACCGTGACTGAGTTTCCCCGCCCGCCGCGGGCCACCGATGATAAGGGGGCGCCGGGCGATCTGTTCGGAGCGAACCGCGAGATCATGCGGGGGATTGCCGAAGCCAGTCTGGATGCCCTGATCACCGCGGACAGGGATGGCGTGATTGTCGAGTTCAGCCCTTCGGCGGAGCGAATCTACGGTTACACGCGGGAGGAGGCCATCGGGCATTCGGTTGCCGAGATCGTGATTCCACCCCGCCTGCGAGAGGCGCACACCAAGGGAATGAAGCACTACAACGCGACCGGCGAAGGTCCGGTGATCAACAACCGCGTGGAAGTGCCCTCTGTGTGCAAGGACGGTACCGAGTTCGATGCCGAGCTGACTGTTGTTCCGATGATGATCGGCGGTGCGCGATTCTTTACCGCTTTTGTGCGTGACATCAGCGAGAAGAAAGCCGCGCAGCGCGCCCTTCTGGAGGCCAAGGAAGCCGCCGAACAGGCCAGCACGGCCAAGACGCGTTTCCTGGCCAGCGTCAGCCATGAACTGCGGACGCCGCTGAATGTGGTTCTGGGCACCATGGATGTGCTGCATCACGCCGCCAGCTCCGGGCGCGAGCGCGAGCTGTCGTCCATTGCCTACGCATCCGGCGAATCGTTACTGCAGATGATTGACGACCTGATTGATGTGGCGGCGCTGGATGAAGGCGAGTTGGCGCTGGACCGGCAACCCACCGATATTCGCGCATTGCTGCGCACGGTGGAGCAGGCCTATGCGCCGAAGGCGCATGACAAGAACATGCACTTTCACCTGCAGCTGGATGCGGCGGTGCCCCGGTGCCTGAGCCTGGATGCGGCTCGGCTGCAGCAGGTGCTGGGTCATCTGATCGACAACGCCATCAAGTTTTCAACGGAAGGCGAGGTCCGCGTTGTGGTGAGC
>JBFHON010000223.1:0-5129 GCA_041593295.1 Oceanococcaceae bacterium
AATAGCGCTGCCCTTCCTCCCGGAGCTGTCGCTGCAGGGCCCGCCGGTGCATTTTCAGCGCCCGGGCGACGCCATCGATGCCCGCGCCAAAAAGTGCTGGCCGCTCCTGCAGCAGGCGCTCCACCAGCACGGAAACGGACGGCGCCACACCGTCGCCCAGCAGGTTGAGACGAATGCTCTCCACCGCCTGCGCATAGGCCTGCGGCATCCGCCCCGGCAACGGGGCATCCAGACTGCTGCTGGCGATGACCAGTTGATTCGCCGGTGCCGCAAAAGTCACCGGGCAATCAAAGTGCCGTGTGTACTGCGCCTCGGCACAGCGGGCAGCGTGGGCGAATTCCACCCGCGAGAAACGCAGGGTCTCCGGGCCGACCTGCCGCGCCAGGCGCGCCGCCACCGCCATCACCAGTTCGACCAGGGACGGGGCATCCTGCAAGACCCCACGGGGGTCTGCCACGGCCACCTGCAGCCGCGCCCATTGGCCGTCATCGGTGTAGCGCATACCAATGGCCGGGTGAATCAGCTGCGGGATCCAGTCCAGCAACGGGCGAATCTCGCGCAGGCTACCGGCACTGGTCAGAAAAGCCGCCACCTCGGACTGCCCGTCAAAACGAAAGACTTCGGCGAAGGCAAAGGGGAAATGCTGACGCCGTGCACCGCGCTCCAGCCCTTCCAGGAATTCCACGATGAGGGCCAGAGGCCACTGGCGGAACGGCACACCTTCGCTGGCGACCGGTATTTCCAGCGTCTCCAGGGTGGCATTCAGGTTGCTGCCGCTGCTGGCCGCCGCTGCGGCAAAAACACTGAGCCCCTGCAGATCTAGAGAAAAAGCCATGTCGCAATTTATTCCCTTTTTGTCGCTCGCGCACCTATTTCCGCAGTCCCGCACGGACTACGATGCATAGCAGATACACCGGAGACAAGGACCCACTCCATGGGACGCCCCGCTTACAAAGAAGAGATGCAAGTCCGCAAATCCCTCGACTTCGGTCTTGGTACCGATGACATTCCCCGCTACTGGATGGCGGGTGACCCCTACAAGACGCGGGTATTCGATGCGGTACAGGCGACCTTTCCCGACGGCGAGCGTTACTTCATCGCTGCGGTGCGCGCCTTTCGCGAAGGTATCAAGGACCCGAAGCTGCGGGAAGCCGTGCGTGATTTCATGCTGCAGGAAGGCCAGCATGGCCAGGTACACACCGACTACAACCGCTGGCTCGAGCGCCAGGGCATCGATATCGAAGCCTTTACGCGCCACACCAAAAACGTGGCCAACCGGCGCCTGAAAAAACGCTCGGCGGAGTACAACATCGCGCTGACCGCGGCCCTGGAACACTTCACCGCCATGATGGCCGAACTGTTCTTCGCCGACAAATCCGTGATGGAAGGTGCAGACGAACGCCTGCGGGCACTGTTTGCCTGGCACGCCATCGAAGAAATGGAGCACCGCTCCGTCGCCTTCGATGTCATGCAACAGGTTGCCGGGGTCGGCTATGCCCGGCGGACACTGGCAATGACGCATGCCACGTTGAGCTTCACCGCGTACACCATGATCGCGCCCTGGTTCATGCTCAAGATGGACGGTTTCAGCCTGCGCGAGCGCTTGTCGATGGGCCTGAAAAACAGCTCCTGGATGCTGTCGCCGCGCCGGGGCGTGCTGTTTCGTCTGCTGCCGATGATCGCGAGCTACTACCGGCCGGGTTTTCACCCCGAGCAACAGAAGGCCGTGCACAACTATGCTGCCTGGATCGCCGCCTTCGCCGAGAGCGGCGATCCGATTGCCGCCGGCGAAGCCATGTACGCCGCGGCGCACTGACCGGGAATACCGTTTCCCGAACCGGGAGATTGCGGGATACTGCGGCGACACCTTCGCCGGACGCACCGCAATGCCGACCTCGGCTCCGCCCTTCCTGATCGAGACCGAGCGCCTGCGCATCCGGGCCTGGCGCCCTGCCGACCGCCCGGCCTTTGCCGCCATGGCCACCGACCCGGAGTTGATGCGTTTCATCACCGGCGGCGTGCCGATGAGCGCGGCCCAGGTGGACGCAGGCCTGGCGCGACAGGCCGCGCACATGCGCGAGGTCGGTTTCTGCATGGGGGCCGCCGAACTGCGCGCCACTGGCGAAATCATCGGCGTGATCGGGCTGCAGCCCGTTGACCGCGACGATGCGATCGATATCGGCTGGTGGGTGCGGCGCGAACATCAGCGCCAGGGGCTGGCCCGCGAGGCGGCAACCGGCCTGTGCGCCTTCATGCAGCAGCACTACCCCGGCACACCGATATCCGCCAGCATTCATCCTGACAATGTGGCCTCCCAGGGGGTCGCCCGCAGCATCGGCCTGGTCGCCAGCGGGCCACCGGTCCCGGCCTCCAGCGTGGCCTCATGGCGGGAACACATCCCGGTGCTGGTGTTTCGCTCGGTGCCGGCCGCAGCCCCGGCTCAGGCGGATTCCGACTCCACCAGGGCTGCGCCTTCGGCCTGATTGCGCAGCGGTGCGCGGGCCGTCTCGGCGCCGCCTTCTTCGGGGCTGTCCAACAGGCCTTCGGCAAAGATGCTGGCGACCAGGTCACCGGTCACATTGACCGCCGTGCGGCACATGTCCAGCAGGCGGTCCACGCCCATGACCAGCGCCACCCCGGCCGGGGGTACACCGATCGAGGCCACGATGCTGGCCAGAATGACAATGCCCACCCCCGGCGTCGCCGGCGAACCGATGGAAGCCCCGACCGCCATGGCGACGATCAGCACCAGCCCACCGGTGCCGATGTCGATGCCGAACACCTGGGCCAGAAATACCGCCGCCACCGCCTGATACAGCGCGGTACCGTTCATGTTGATCGTGGCACCCAGCGGAATCACGAACTGGGCCACGCTGCTGCGCACCTGGAATTTTTCCACCACCGTCTTCATCGACAGCGGCATGACCGCAGCCGAGCTGGAGGTACTGAAAGCCAGCAGCAGGAGTTCACGGGTATCCCGCAGGAAGCGCAGCGGGCGCACCTTCGCGACGACCAGCACGAAAACCAGATACAGGCCCAGCAGGATCAGCAGCCCCAGCAGCACCGTCCCGGCGTAGACACCCAGACCGATCAGGGTCTGCAGACCGGTGCGACTGGTCAGCTGCGCCATCAGGCCGAACACCGCAAAGGGCGCCAGACGCATCGCCCCGCGCACCACCGCCATGCACACTTCCTGCAGGGCGCTGAGCAGATCGAGCAACGGTTTTGCCGTAGCCGCCGGCAGCGACATGGAGGCCACTGCGATGACGACGGCAAACAGCACGATCTGGAGCATTTGCCCCTCGACCATCGCGTTCAGCGGGTTCCCGGGCAGCACACCGAGCAGCATGTCGGGCAGGTCACGCAGTGCCGGCGGCGCGACGGCCTGCACATCGGTAGCGGCTGCGGCAACGGCCGGCATGTGCTGCGCCATGTCCAGATAATTGCCGGGCTGGATGGCCAGCGCCAGCTGGATGCCGATGGCCGCGGAAATGGCGGTGCTGAGCACAAAGAAGGTGACCACCCACAGGGCCAGCCGCTTGAGGTCGGCATTCATCGCACCGGCAGCCAGGCCCCGCACAATGGACGCAAACACCAGCGGCACCACGATCATCTGGATCGTCACCAGGAACAGCCGCCCCGGGAAAGCCAGCCAGTTGCCGATCACCACGCCGGTATCGGCGGCGACCAGCCCGGCCGCCGGACCAATGGCAATGCCCACCGCCAGCCCCAGCACCATGCCGATGACCACCTGCAACCACAGCTTGCCCTCGACCAGACGTGTCAGCTGTCCACTCAGCGCCGCCAGCGGCTTGGCACTGAACAGGCCGGTGGTTCGCGCGACCACGGCTCAGCCCATCAGCTGGTAGGGGCCGCCACGTTCCAGTGCGCGCTGGTAGGCCGGTCGGGCCTGCATTTTTTCCAGCATCGCAACCAGTTTGGGGTACTTCTGAAATTGCGCGCCGCGGGTCGAAGCCCCCTCCAGCCCGAAACTCATCATGATGTCGGCCGCCGTGAACTGCTCACCGGCAAACCACGCATGCTCGGTCAGGTGATCATTCAGATAGGCCAGGTTGGCACTGAGGTTCGGCCCGAGGTAAGAGGTTTTCACCTTGCCGGAAATGCCCTTGGCAATGGGCCGGATGAAAAACGGCATCGGCGCGGTTTCAATCCGGTTGAAGATCAGGGTCATCACCAGCAACGGCGCCAGTGTCCCCTCGGCGTAGTGCAGCCAGTAGCGGTACCAGCGGCGCTCGGCGGTACCCACCGGCGGCAGCAACGTGCCGGGGTCGTACATCTCGACCAGATACTCGATGATGTTGCCCGACTCGGCCACCGTCAGATGGTTGTCGGTGATGACCGGCGACTTGCCCAGCGGATGAATGGCCTTGAGTTCCGGCGGTGCCAGGCTGGTCTTGGGGTCACGCTTGTAATGCTTGATCTCGTACTCGCAGCCCAACTCCTCCAGCAACCAGAGCACCCGCTGCGAGCGCGAGTTTTCCAGATGATGAACCGTGATCATGGTAATTCTCCATTGGTTGTGGTGACCGGAAACACCACCGCCTGCCCCCCACCACGGGGGTCGGCAGCAGCGCTCACTTCGTTCTTCTTCTGGTCCCATTGCACCAGTTGCATGTTGCCGTAGTCCCAGCCCATTTCCTTGACCGTGTGGCCGCGTTTGCGCAGCGCATTCTGCTCGTCCGTGGTCAGGGCCTGCGGGCCGAACTGCACCACGTCCGGCAGGTACTGGTGGTGAAACCGCGGCAGCGCCACCGCGCTTTGCGCGTCCCCGCCGTCCATCAGTTCCAGCAGGGCAAGCAGCACCATCGAAATGATGCGGCTGCCACCCGGGGTCCCCAGCGCCACGACCCGGTCGGTGCCCTCGAGGAAGGTCGGTGTCATCGAGGACAGCATGCGTTTGCCCGGCGCAATCAGGTTGGCTTCGCCGCCCACCAGGCCATAGGCATTGGGCACACCGGGAACGATGACGAAGTCATCCATCTCGTTGTTCAGCAGCACGCCGGTCTTGCCGGCGACACAGCCGGAACCGAGCAGGTAATTCAGCGACAGCGTGGCCGCAACCCGGTTGCCTTCGGTGTCGATGATGGAAAAGTGGGTGGTATTCATGC
>JBFHON010000224.1:0-5129 GCA_041593295.1 Oceanococcaceae bacterium
CCGATGCAAACAGATGACTTCAACTACGAGCTGCCCGAAGCCCTGATCGCGCAGCAACCGCTGCCCGGCAGGAGCGACTCGCGCATGCTCGTCGTGGGTGAATCCGACCTCAGAGACCGCGCGATCCGGGACCTCGCGGCCGAGATCACGGACCGTGACCTGGTGGTTTTCAATGACACGCGGGTGATCAAGGCCCGGTTGCATGGGCACAAGACAGAAACCGGCGGCAAGATCGAGATCCTGATCGAGCGTGTCGAGAGCAGCGCAGCGGCGCTGGGAATGATCCGCGCGAACAAGTCGCCCCCACCCGGCACCGGGGTCGCGATCAGTAGCCCGCGACAGACCGAAGCGGTTGTGGTCACCGTTGGCGAGCGTGCTGGTGAGTTTTTCCGTTTGCAGAGCCCGTCAAAGGACTGGTTTACATTGCTCGAAGAATACGGTGAGTTGCCGTTGCCGCCGTACATCACGCGTTCTGCGGATGCGAGCGACGATGAGCGCTACCAGAGCCTGATGGCGAGCAACGACGGTGCGGTGGCTGCACCTACGGCCAGCCTGCATTTTGACGCGGAGCTGATTGCGCAGATTCGTCAGCGGGCCGCGGACATTGGCAGGGTCACGCTGCACGTTGGCGCCGGAACTTTCCAGCCGGTGCGCGTGGACGACATCGCGCAACACCAGATGCACGCCGAGGTCTTTGCCGTTTCCGAAGAGCTGGTCGCCCAGGTCGCCGCCACCCGTGTGCGCGGGGGGCGGGTCATCGCGATCGGCACCACGGTGGTGCGGGCGCTGGAAAGCGCTGCCGTTTCCGGCGTACTGCAGGCCGGGCGCGGTGAGTCGCGGCTGTTCATCACCCCGGGGTATGCCTTCCGGGTCGTCGATGCGCTGTTGACCAACTTCCACCTGCCACGCTCGACGCTGCTGATGCTGGTCAGCGCCTTCGCCGGTATCGAGCGCACCCGCGCAGCCTATGCCCACGCGGTAGCGCAGAGCTACCGGTTTTTCTCCTATGGCGATGCGATGTGGATTCCGCACCGTTGCGCCACCACTCCGCGCGAGCAGGAAGCCGCATGACAGGTATGACATTCAGCGTCCAGGCAAGGGAAGGCGCGGCGCGCCGGGGCACGCTGCAGTTCGCACGCGGGCCGGTGGAGACCCCGGCGTTCATGCCGGTCGGTACCTACGGCACCGTCAAAGCCATGACGCCGGAGGAGATTCGCCAGCTGGGTGCGCAAATCATTCTGGGAAATACCTTTCATTTGTGGCTACGACCGGGCACCGAGGTCATCCGCAAGCACGGCGACCTGCATGATTTCATGCACTGGTCCGGCCCCATCCTCACGGACTCCGGAGGCTTTCAGGTCTGGAGCCTCTCGGCGCTGCGCAAACTGACGGAGGCCGGGGTGCATTTTGCCTCGCCGATCAATGGCGACAAGGTCTTCCTGTCCCCGGAGATCTCGGTGCAGATCCAGCATGCGCTGGGTTCCGACGTGGTGATGCAGTTTGACGAGTGCACCCCGTATCCGGCCAGCCTGGACCAGGCGCGCGAATCCATGGAGCTATCTGCACGCTGGGCTATTCGCTGTCGCGATGAACACGCAGACAACGCCAATGCGCTGTTCGGAATCGTTCAGGGAGGGATGCATCCCGAGCTTCGCCATGAATCCATCGAGCGCCTGCGCGAACTGGACCTGCCGGGGTACGCGATTGGCGGACTCTCTGTCGGGGAAACGCGGGAGGAGCGGTTGCTGGTTCTGGACGCGCTGGAACCCCACATGCCAAAGGACAAGCCGCGTTACCTGATGGGGGTGGGCACACCGCTGGACATCCTCGAGGCCGTGGAACGTGGAATCGACATGTTTGACTGTGTGATGCCCACCCGCAATGCCCGCAACGGGCATCTGTTCACGCGTGACGGGGTCGTTCGCCTGAAGAATGCCGTGCACCGCAGCGACACGGGGCCTCTGGATCCGGACTGTGCCTGTCCGACCTGTACCCACTACAGCCGTTCGTACCTGCATCACCTGCACCGCTGCAACGAAATACTCGGGTCGCGCCTCAATACGATGCACAACCTGTGGTTCTATCAGGATCTGATGCGCGATATCCGGACCGCCATCGAGGAAAAGCGTTTTGCCGAGTTCGCGCAGCAGTTCCGCGACCGCTTTCTGGCATAATTGCGGGCTTTTCCAGCTCGATACATTTCATGGATTTTCTGATTTCCGCTGCTCACGCCCAGAGCGGTGCAGCCAGCCAGCCCAGCATGATTGCGCAACTGTTGCCGCTGGGCATCCTGGTGGTTCTTTTCTACTTCATGCTGATCCGTCCGCAGTCCAAGCGGAACAAGGAGCACAAGGAGTTGATGGCGAATCTGGCCAAGGGTGACGAGATCGTCATTACCGGCGGTGTGGCCGGAAAAATCAGCGAAGTGGGTGAGGTCTACCTGAGCGTGGAAGTTGCCGAAGGCACGGAAATCAAGGTCCAGAAAGCGGCCGTCGCCCAGGTTCTGCCCAAAGGCACCCTGAAGCAGCTTTAAGTTTTTGCGCCGAAGCCCGGCGCGAGCCGGGCCCGGGCGCTTCAACCGGCCGGATCAGGCTGGAGAATCATGAATCAGACCCCTTTTTGGAAAATCCTGCTGCTGTTTGTGGTGGTAGGTTCCGGCATCCTTTACGCACTGCCCAACCTGTACGGGGATGCTCCTGCGCTGGTGATTTCCGCCGACAACGGCGACGAACTCAGCGCGACGGACATGCGGCGCATTCAGGACGTTGCCGACAAGGCCGGCATTGCCCTCGAAACGCAAGCCACCACCGAAAGCGGACGTCTGGAGCTCACTGTCGGCACCGAAGATGAGCAGTTGCTGCTGGCAGACGCGCTGAAGAAGGCACTGGGCTACAAGTACATCGTTGCCTTGTCGCTATCGCCGCGGACGCCGGCGTGGCTGCGCGATGGCTTCGGTGCAGAGCCCATGGCCCTGGGGCTGGACCTGCGGGGCGGGGTGCACTTCCTGATGGAAGTGGATGTCGATCACGTGCTCAAGAAAGCAGCCGAGCAGTACGCACGCGACCTGCCCAGTTTTCTGCGCCGGCATGATCCACCGTTGCGGTACTCGGCTCGTCGTCTGAACGCATCGCAGGTCGAGCTGGAATTTCGCGATGCGGAAACTCTGGCTGCCGCGGAAAAGGCCATCGCCCGCGAGTACCCGGAACTGAACATAGAAACGCTGGAAAAGTCCGGTGTTCTCGGCCTCAGTGCGCGCCTGTCGCAGGAAGAAATCGACCGTCTCGTGGAGTTCTCGATCAAGCAGAACCTGACCACGCTGCGGAATCGCGTCAACCAGCTGGGGGTCGCCGAGCCGGTGGTGCAGCGTCAGGGGCGTGACCGCATTCTGGTTCAGTTGCCCGGCGTGAAGGACCCCACGCAGGCAAAAACCATTCTGGATGCCACCGCCACACTGGAATACCGCGCTGTTGCCGAAGACGAGGATGCACGGACCGCGGCGCAGACCGGAGTCATCCCGCTGGATACCGAACTGTTCTATGAGCGCGATACCGGGCGCCCGATCCTCTTGAAGTCGGAGGTCATCGCCACCGGCAGCCAGATTGTCGATGCTGCCTCGACCATCGATACCGAGTCCGGAACTCCGGCGGTGTCGGTAACGCTGAACGGGCAGGGTGCGAAGCACATGTTCGACTACACCGGCGCGAACGTGGGCCGACTGATGGCCGTGCTGTTCCGCGAATCGGATACCCGGGTCAGCTACAACGCGGCTGGCGAAGCGGTGCGCGAGCGTGTCGAAACTGCCGAGGTGATTTCGGTCGCAACGGTCCGGGGCGTATTCGGCAAGCGCTTTCAGACCACCGGCCTGACCAGCAACGAGGCCCGTGATCTGGCGCTGCTGCTGCGGGCCGGCGCCCTGGCTGCACCCATTGCGATTGTCGAAGAACGGACCATCGGACCCAGCCTGGGGCAGGAAAACATCGACCAGGGCTTTCGTGCCGTGATCGTCGGCATGACGCTGGTGGTGATCTTCATGGCGCTGTATTACCGCGTGTTTGGCCTGATCGCTAACTTTGCACTGGTGCTCAATGTCATCCTGATTGTGGCGGCGCTGTCACTGTTGCAGGCCACGCTGACGCTGCCCGGGATCGCCGGGATCGTCCTGACTGTGGGGATGGCGGTGGACGCCAACGTACTGATTTTCGAGCGTATCCGTGAAGAGCTGCTGGAAGGCAGTTCGACGCAGAAAGCCATCAGTGCTGGCTACGAAAAAGCCTTCGTGACCATTGCGGACGCCAACGTCACCACCTTTATCGCCGCGGTCATTCTGTTCGTATTTGGCACCGGGCCCATCAAGGGCTTCGCGGTCACCCTGTCGCTGGGCATCCTGTCCTCGATGTTTACTGCCATTCTCGGCACGCGTGTTGTGGTCAATGCGCTGTACGGTCGGACGCGCCGCGCCGACCTGCCTGTTTAAGCCGGAGTAACGACCATGCGTGCCTTGTCCAAACCGACCCACATCAACTTCCTTGGTGCCCGCAAGATCACCGCTGTCATATCGACGCTGCTGGTGATCATTTCGCTGGCCAGCCTGACCATGCAGGGGCTGAACTTCGGAATCGACTTCACCGGCGGCGTGCTGGTTGAAGTCGAGTACCCGGAAGCGGCTGACCTCAACGCCGTTCGTGAAACCCTGCAGAACGGGGGGTTTGCCGGTGCCGTCGTGCAGAACTTCGGCTCTGCCAGTGGCGTCCTGGTGCGTTTGCTGCCTCAGGACGAGCATTCATCCGCCGAGCTGTCCGCCCGTATTCTGTCCGTATTGCAGGATGAGGTAGCCGGGGTCCAGCTGCGCCGCATTGAATATGTCGGTCCGCAGGTGGGTGACGAACTGGCCATCAATGGTGGTCTGGCCCTGATCTGGGCGCTGGGCTGCATCTTCCTGTACATCGTGCTGCGTTTTCACTGGAAGTTTTCCGCTGGTGCCGTCATCGCGCTGACCCATGACGTCATCATCACGCTGGGAGCGTTTTCGGTATTCCAGTGGGAATTCGATCTGGCAGTTCTCGAAGACACTGTGCTTTTGGCCCAGTACATTTTGAACAACATATCCAAGAGCGATGGTTGTTCCATCA